>NZ_VOQX01000031.1:0-54018 GCF_016643525.1 Pantoea sp. Morm
TGCCGGCGCACTGATGATCTGTTTACTGGCGATTATTCTTGACTGGCTGCTGCACCGTCTGCAGTCGGCGCTGACTCCTAAGGGGATTCGATAATGATAAAACTGGAAAACCTGACGAAAACCTTTACGCAAAAAAACGGCACCACATTCAATGCCGTCGATAACGTCAGCCTGGAAGTGCCTGCCGGGGAGATGTGTGTGCTGCTGGGCCCGTCCGGCTGCGGCAAAACCACCACGCTGAAGATGATTAACCGTCTGATCCCCGCCAGCAGCGGGCGGATTTTAATTAATGGCGAAGACACCAGCGGCCAGGATACCGTCACGCTGCGCCGTAACATCGGCTATGTGATTCAGCAGATTGGTCTGTTCCCGAACATGACCATTGAAGAGAACATTACCGTGGTGCCGCGCATGCTGGGCTGGGACAAAAAACGCTGTCGGGAACGGGCGACGGAGCTGATGAGCATGGTGGCGCTTGACCCGACGAAGTTTCTGCATCGCTACCCGCGTGAGATGTCGGGCGGCCAGCAGCAGCGCATCGGCGTGATCCGCGCGCTGGCGGCGGATCCACCGGTACTGCTGATGGATGAACCGTTCGGTGCCGTCGACCCGATCAACCGCGAGGTGATTCAGAACGAGTTCCTCGATATGCAGCGCCAGCTGAAGAAAACCGTGATGCTGGTGAGCCACGACATTGACGAGGCGCTGAAGCTCGGTGACCGCATCGCGGTGTTTGGCCAGGGCAAAATCGTGCAGTGCGCCAGCCCGGACGAACTGCTGGCGCAGCCGGCCAACGAATTTGTCGGCTCGTTCGTCGGTCAGGACCGTACGCTGAAACGTCTGCTGCTGGTGCAGGCCGGCGACGTCACCGATCAGCAGCCGACCATCACCGTGCAGCGCAGTACCCCGCTGCAGGAGGCGTTCGCAACCATGGACGACAACGACATGCGTTCGGTCACGGTAGTCGACGAAGATGGCAAACCGCTGGGCTTTGTCAAACGTCGTGAAGCGCGCGGCGCCACCGGCCGCTGCGAGGAGATGCTGCACACCTTTAAGGTCACCGGCAAAGCGGAGGAGAACCTGCGCGTGGTGCTGTCGAAGCTGTATGAACACAACACGGTATGGATGCCGATTGTCGATGAGGAAGGTCGCTACAGCGGCGAAATTTCGCAGGATTACATCGCGGATTACCTCAGCTCCGGCCGCACGCGCCGTCGTCTCAACCCGTAACCCCGACCGAACCGCGCCACGGAGGGCGCGATTCTGAAGGTAAACTGTGCGTCAGTTGCTCTCTTCGACCGCGCCGACCGCCGCAACCGTTTTAGCTTCATTCGGCAGCACCACGTTCAGCAGCATAGCGAGAATTCCACCGGTGGTGACTGCATGACCAAACAGGTTGCTGACCAGCGGCGGGAACTGTTTCAGCACGTCCGGAACCGCTTCCACCCCGAGGCCGATGCCAAACGACACCGCCACAATCAGCATCTCACGCCGCCCCAGCGGGGCCTGCGTCATCACGCGAATACCGGCGGCGACCACGCTGCCAAACATTACCAGCGTTGCCCCGCCCAGCACCGGCGGCGGAATCTGCTGTAGCAGGTTGCCGACCAGCGGGAAGATGCCCAGCAGCACCAGCATCAGGCCAATCACCATCCCCACGTAGCGACTGGCGACGCCGGTCATCTGAATCACCCCGTTGTTCTGCGCAAAGGTGGTATTGGGAAATGCCGAGAACAATGCCGCCAGCAGACAGCTGAGGCCATCGGCCAGAATCCCGCCCTGCAGCCGGCGCTGAAACCCGTCGCCTTCCAGCGGCTGGCGTGAAATCAGACAGTTGGCGGTCAGATCGCCCACCGCCTCAATCACGCAGATCACCGAGACCAGCGCAATCGGCACAAACAGCGTCCAGCTAAAATCAAAGCCAAAATGCAGTAGCGAAGGCAGCACCAGCCAGTGCGTCTCCGCCATCGGCTTCAGCGGCAGATGACCGCTCAGCGCCGCCGCGATGCAGCCCGCACCAATGCCGGCGACCACCGCCACCAGCCGCGCCCAGCGCGAGTGGGAACGGTTAAGCACGATAATCACCAGCAGGGTCAGCGCCCCCAACGCCAGATTACCCGGCGCACCAAAATCGCGGGCGTTATGCCCGCCCGCCCAGTCGGTAATACTGACTTTTATCAGGCTGATACCAATCAGGGTGATCACCGTACCGGTCACCACCGGGGTCAGTACTTTACGCAGTGGTGTGATGCAGCGGCTAATCAGCATCGGGATCAGCGCCGCCACCAGGTTGCAGCCAAAAATCATGGCGAGGATCGCCTGCGGTGAACCGCCCTGCGCTTTCACCGTCATCCCCGCCGAGAGAATGACGCCGAGAAAGGCGAAGCTGGTGCCCTGCAGACAGATCATGCCTGCGCCAATGCCGCAGAAACGGCGCGCCTGCAGAAAGGTGCCGAGTCCGGAAACCAGCAGCGACATGCTGATGAGATACGGGATCCAGGCCTGTAACCCCAGCACGGAACCGATAATCAGCGGCGGCGTGATGATACCGACCACGCTGGCCAGCACGTGCTGCAGGGCGGCAAAGAACGCCGGTGCAGGACCGATGCGGGCATCCAGCCCGTACAACAAACCTTTCTCTTCTTCTGGGTGCGACATAGCAGGGCTCCGGCAAACGATTTATCAGTTTGCCTGATGCATGAAACGCGCCAGGGCGACAGCGGACAGGGAAAATTCAGGACAGATGATTGAATATAAAAAGGTTTACGGCATAAAAAAAAGCAGCCGCCCCTGAAACTCCGGATTCAGCTGCGTGCGATATGCCGCATTTTGTTTCATCAGGCGGCGGGCTTTGCACTCTCGCTGTGCAGCGCATCACCTCCGAGTAACGTAATATCCAGATAACCACTCAAATCACGCTGTTCGGCGCGCGGCAGATAAGGCAATTCGCCCAACAGCGGCGCGTTCAGCTTATCGCGCAGAACATCAATGATTTCAGCATAGTGCGCCAGACCTGGATTAATACGATTGGCGACCCAGCCCGCCAGCGTCAGACCATCGGCGGCAATCGCTTCGGCGGTCAGTAAAGCGTGGCTAATGCAACCCTCTTTAATGCCCACCACCAGCACCACCGGCAGTTGCGCCTGCTGCACCCACTGCGACAAGGGCCGTAAGTCGTTCATCAGGCTGCGCCAGCCGCCCGTGCCTTCCACCACCACACGTGCAGCGCGATCCTGTAAGCCAGCCAGCCCGCGATTGAGTAACGGATAATCGATGCGCTGCGCCGGGCTGGTGCTGATTTCATCCTCTTCCAGCGTCACGGGATTGACGTCGCTGTAGTTCAGCGTCAGACCGGATGCCTGCTGCAGCAGTACGGCATCTTTATTACGGAGCCCTTCCGGCGTGTGCTGCGCGCTTTTGGCAACCGGCTTGTAGCCAGCGGCACACAGATTCGCTTTGGCAAAGCACTGTAACAGTGCGCGGGAAACCACGGTCTTACCCACCGCGGTGTCGGTACCGGTGACAAAAATCGTTTTCACCTTTCTCCTCCTTCATTAAAGCGATGTGTAACCTGCAAAGGAGGCAGTTTAAGGATTTGTCCCAGGCGAGAGCTTGCGTTAGCGCAAACTTAAGGCGGGCTGGCGTTAGCCCTGCAACAGTTTTATCAGTAAATGGCCGCTATAGAGCGCGTCTTTGATCAGCGCCGCGCCGCCCAGCGTGCCGGGATCGTTGAAGGCCGCAGGGGTTAGCTGGATAGCGTGACTGTACGCCGGCAGGGCCTGCTGGCGAATGGTGCTGCTGACCGCCGGGAACAGCACGTCCGCCGCCTGGTTAAGCGGTGAACCGATAAGAATTTGTTGAGGATTAAAGATGTTGACCATCATCGCCAGCATGCGCCCGATATGATGACCGACGCCAGCAATAACGTCCCGCGCCAGCCGGTCGCCCTGCTGCGCAGCGGCACACAGCGAGGCCAGCGTCAGCGGCTGCTGGTGCAGCTGGCTGTCCGGCTGCGACGATAAACGCTGTGCCGCCAGCTGCAGCAGGCTGCCGGTGCTGGCCACCGTTTCCAGACAGCCATGGTTGCCGCAGTAACACTGCTGGCCGTAAGGATCGATCTGCGTATGACCAATCTCCACCAGCGCGCGTCCGCTTTTGTGCAACAGCTGGCCACCGCTGATCACCCCGGCGCCCACCGTTTCGTCAATAACAATCTGAATCACGTCCTGCGCACCCCGTGAGGCACCAAACAGCGCCTCTGCCAGCGTCCATGCGGAGATATCGTGCTGGACGAATACCGGCAGCCCGGTGCGCTGCGCCAGGGTTTCGCCCAGCGGCATATCCTGTACCTCATAGCCCGGCATACGGTGCACCACGCCGGAGGCGGCGTTGATCAGTCCCGGCAGGGTAATGGCGATAGCGGTCAGACGCTCAAGTTTTTGCTGATGGCGAATGAAAAAGGCGTTGACCAGCTCCTGCAGCGTCTGCAGTAGCGGCGTGTCGGCGCTGGCAGGCAGCGGCAGGCGATCTTCCTGTAGCGCGCGGCTGCTGAGATCGCGCAGCGTCAGGGTAATGAACCCCGGCTGGAGGCGAACAGCCAGATAGTGCCAGGCCAGGGTATCGAGGATCAGCCCTATCGCCGGCCGTCCGCGACTGCCTGGCTCCTGAAACTCGGTCTCCTGCACCAGATGCGCATCCAGCATTTCGCGCACAATTTTGGTGATGCTGGCCGGGGCCAGCTGGGCACGTTTCGACAGCTCAATCCGCGAAATCGGACCGTAATGGTCAATCAGACGATACACTGCACCGGCATTGGTCTGTTTTATTTGGTCAATATGGCCAGGCTGACTGTCCAGATTCACGCCCTGCTCCCGGATATTTTCGCGCTTCTAAATAAACAGCAGCTATGGTGATGCAGATTGGCGCGCAGCGTCAAATATTTGATTAGAAATGTGATTTATCGCACACAAAGAACGCGGTTTTCTGTACCCGTGGGTTCAATCCTCGGCATGGTGCAGCAGCAGCGCCATCATATTGCTCATCTGCGCACTCGGCTGGCGCAGCGCTGACCACACCAGCCACACCTCAGAAATGGCATCGCTTTCCTGTAGCGGAATCCAGGCGACTTCCGCCAGTCGCGCGCGGGCAAACGAGGCGGGTAAAATCGACACGCCAAGGCCGGTTGCCACCAGGCCGAGTATCGTCATGGCTTCACCCACTTCCTGGGTAATGTAAGGTTTGATTTGGTAGCGATGCAGCAGCGCCAGAATTTCACCGTACAGGGCCGTGCCGCCCTGCGCATCAAAGAAAACAAAAGGTTCGCTGGCTAACGCCCGGATGCTAATTGACGTGGCCTGTGCCAGCGGATGCGCGTGGTGCACCACCGCGCACAGCGGTTCACGCAGCAACAGGCGGTGCTGAAGATCCTCCGGCAGCGGCGTATTGCGCATGACGCCCAGGTCGAGTCGCCCTTCGTGCAGCGGCGCCAGCTGCTGCCGCGTGTTGTACTCCTGCATCTGAATATGCACGTCCGGCCAGCGCTGCCGATAGTGATACAGCGCATCCGACACCAGTCCGGTAAACGGCGCCGAGGAGGTAAAGCCGATGCGCAGCTCTCCCTGCTGACCGTGATGAATGCGCGCCGCGCGCCCGGTCGCCTGTTCCACCTGCAATAAAACCGCGCGCGCATCCTGTAAAAACGACTGGCCGGCCGGCGTGAGCTGTACGCTGCGATTAGTGCGGGTCAGCAGCTGCGCGTCCAGTGCCTGTTCCAGTTGCAGAATCTGCTGACTGAGCGGCGGCTGAGAAATGTGCAGCCGCTGCGCTGCGCGGCCAAAGTGCAGCTCTTCCGCAACGGCAATAAAGTAGCGCAGATGGCGCAGCTCAATCATCATATCTTAAACGTCTCATTTGAGATTATTAATATATTGTACAACCTATTTAGCCTTTCCTACAGTATTCAGACATTTGCTGAATTGAGGATGTACTGTGAGTCGCTCTTCCCAGGCTGTGACGCTTGATGAGGACAGCTTGTCCACGAAGCCTGTTACCGCCGATACCGCTACTGAATGGATTGAACGTGGATCGCCGCAGTTTATGCGCGTGACGCTGGCGCTGTTCTCTGCCGGTCTTGCCACTTTCGCCCTGCTCTATTGCGTACAACCGATTCTGCCGGTGCTGTCACAGCAGTTTGGCGTGACGCCTGCCGAAAGCAGTATTTCGCTGTCGCTCTCCACCGGGCTGATGGCGCTGGGCCTGCTGTTCACCGGCCCGCTGTCAGATGCGATTGGGCGTAAATCGGTGATGGTGACCGCGCTGATGCTGGCGGCGATTTGTACGCTGATCTCCGCCACCATGAGCAGCTGGCAGGGGATTCTGCTGATGCGCGCGCTGACCGGTCTGTCGCTCAGTGGCGTCGCGGCGGTGGGCATGACTTACCTGAGCGAAGAGATGCATCCGCGGGTCATCGCCTTCTCCATGGGGCTGTACATCAGCGGTAACTCGATTGGCGGCATGAGCGGTCGTTTACTCTCCGGTGTGCTGACCGACTTTTTCTCGTGGCGTATTGCCATTGGCGTCATTGGCTGCTGCGCGCTGGCTGGCGCGCTGATGTTCTGGAAAATTCTGCCCGCGTCGCGCCATTTTCGCCCTGCCTCGCTGCGGCCACGCAGTCTGCTGATCAACTTCCGCCTGCACTGGCGCGACAAAGGATTGCCGCTGCTGTTTGCCGAAGGCTTTCTGCTGATGGGCGCGTTTGTCACGCTGTTTAACTACATCGGCTACCGTTTACTGAGCGCGCCTTGGTCACTGAGCCAGGCGGTGGTCGGGCTGCTGTCTGTGGTGTATCTCACCGGTTCGTGGAGTTCGCCGAAAGCTGGCGCGATGACCAGCCGCTTTGGTCGCGGTCCGGTGATGACGGGCGCCACGGCGATCATGCTGGCCGGTCTGCTGCTGACCGCCTATAATTCGCTGTGGCTGATTCTGCCGGGCATGATGCTGTTCACTGCCGGCTTCTTTGCCGCCCATTCGGTGGCCAGCGGCTGGATTGGACCGCGCGCGCGCAGGGCGAAAGGCCAGGCATCATCACTTTATCTGTTCAGCTACTATGTGGGCTCCAGCGTGGCCGGCACCCTCGGCGGCGTATTCTGGCACCGCTACGGCTGGCCGGGCGTGACCCTGTTTATCAGCGCCCTGCTGGTGCTGGCACTGCTGGTTGGCCTGCGTTTACAGGGCCGCAAACTGTAATACCCTTCATCGTTAGCGCGGGACCTCAGCGTCCCGCCTGCTCCGCTGGATTCGAATTATCAGGCATTCGCGCCGTACCACTTAAAACAAAATAGCAATTCATCGCTATAATTCGTTCTATTCCAATAATACATAGACTTATTTTTTACACAGCAATGAGGTAGTCAGATGGAGCTTTACTATTATGTCGATAAGCATGCCGGTTATAACGACAATCATGTGGTGCATGCGAAGGGCTGTCCGTTCCTGCCATCCGACGGCGGTCGTCGTTTTCTCGGGACTTTTTACACGCCCGGGGCTGCAATCCAGCAGGCGCGTAAATTTTACGCCACTGCGTTGGGCTGCGAACACTGCTGCCCGGTGGGCGTAAAAAAAAGTCCGACCCACAACTTTAGCGTGGCACTAAAGCATATGGCGTGACTCTGATAATCCTGGTCTGAACCGCACCCGTCTACACGGTACCCGCACTCAGCACGGCTAAGCGATTTTTCTATTACAGAAACACCTGACTTAGCCTGTGCTGGTACGGCAGACTCGCGGGCCGGCAGCACGCAGGCGCAGCAGCTCCCCATAACCGCAGGCTATTTACCACGCTCAGCGCGATAAGAAATATTCAGTGATAAAACCCGGGTTAACGGTTTTCATCGGCTGACTAATGCTCCACAATAGCGGAAATTTGTGATCGAGGTCACTTTACCGGGTGCGTTCCTGCCCCCTCACTCGTCGTGTAGCCGATTTGAATTCAATGCAATCAACAACCGTTTCCCGTAAAACAGCCTGGCTGCGCGTAGTGCTGCTGGCTATCGCTGCTTTTGTCTTCAATACCACCGAATTTGTGCCGGTTGGCCTGCTGTCGGACATCGCCAGCAGCTTTGCAATGAAAACCGCTGATGTCGGTATCATGCTCACCATCTATGCCTGGGTCGTGGCGCTGTTATCGCTGCCGTTAATGCTGCTGACGCGCAACGTCGAGCGCCGCCTGCTGCTGGCCATCCTGTTTATTCTGTTTGTTGCCAGCCACCTGTTATCGGCCGTAGCGTGGGATTTCACATCGCTGGTGCTGTCGCGCATTGGTATTGCGCTGGCGCACGCGGTGTTCTGGTCGATCACCGCCTCGCTGGCGATTCGCGTTGCGCCGGCCGGCAAGAAAACCCAGGCGTTGAGTATGCTGGCCACGGGCACGGCGCTGGCGATGGTGCTGGGCGTGCCGATTGGTCGTATTGTGGGTCAGTATCTGGGCTGGCGTACCACCTTTGGTATGATCGGCCTGTCAGCACTGGTACTGCTGATTATGCTGGTGCGGATACTGCCGCGCCTGCCGAGTGAGCACACCGGTTCACTCAGCAGCGTGCCGATGCTGTTTCGCCGCCCGGCGCTGGTGGCGATGTACATTCTGGTCACCGTCGTGGTGACCGCGCACTACACCGCTTACAGCTATATCGAGCCGTTTATGCAGGTAGTGGCCAGCGCCGATGAGAACTTCACCACCCTGTTACTTCTGCTGTTCGGCTCAGCCGGCATTCTGGGCAGCATTCTGTTCAGCACGCTGGGCAATAAATTCCCGTCCGCGCTGCTGATCGCCGCCATTGCGCTGATTACCCTGTGTATGGGTCTGCTGGTGTTTGCTGCGGTACGCCCGGCAGCGATTACCGTGCTGTGTATTATCTGGGGCATGGCAATGATGATGATCGGCCTGGCGATGCAGGTGCGCGTGCTATCGCTGGCACCGGACGCCACCGACGTCGCCATGTCGCTGTTTTCCGGTATTTATAACATCGGTATTGGCGCAGGCGCGCTACTCGGTAACCAGGTCAGTCTGCATCTGCAGATGGCAGACGTGGGCAACGTGGGCGCAATCATTGGCCTGGCGGGACTGTTCTGGTGCATCGCCATTTTCCGCCGTTATCCGCAACTGCGCTCCAACGGCTAGTGCGTTTCACAGGCAGCGGCGCCCCTGGCGGCACCGCTGCTGACATGGCCGGCTAAGGCAGGAAAAACATCGGCTGCAGTGTTTTGCTCACCGGGCTGTTGTCGGGATTTGATGGCATCAGATCACGCATCGACGCCCACCAGCGCTGACACACCTCAGTTTGCGCCACGGCCTGCCAGCGCGCTTCGGATTCAACCTCGACGCTGGCAAACAGCAGGTTGCGTTCAGCATCCAGCCAGATCGCGTAGTTGTGCGCGCCATGCGCTTTCAGCGTCCGTTCCAGCTCCGGCCAGATTGGCGTGTGACGGCGCTGATACTCTGCATGGCAGTGCGCATAGACTTGCATGACGAACGCTTTACGCAACATCACTGCGCTCCGCCTGCAGCGCCGCCGGCCACGGCTTCACGTTAAAGCGCTCGCCCAGCGCAATCAGCTGTTCAGTGGTGATGCTCTGACGAATGCCGCCCATCGACAGCGCCATGACCACCACCTGCGATGACTTCTCAGCGGTATCAATCAGACCAAAGGTTTCGTCGAGCGTCGGTCCGGCGCCAAAGATTCCGTGGAAAGGCCACATCACCAGGCTATGGCTGGCCATCGCTTCTGCCGTCGCCTGACCAATGCCATCGGTACCCGGTACCATCCAGGGCAAAATGCCTACGCCATCGGGGAACACCACCAGGCACTCGGTGCTGCCCTCCCACAGCAGGCGGGTAAAGCGCGCCGCATCCAGATCCACCACATAGCTGAGCGCCATGAAGTGGGTGGCGTGACAGTGCATAATCACCCGGTCCGCGCCGTGGCTCAGTGCCTTGCGTACGCTGTGTGACTGAAAGTGCGCCGCCAGCTCGGACGTTGGCAGCCCTCCGTTGCTGAGCCCCCAGTGAATTTTGTACGACAGCCCTTTGTCATCCACCTGCAGCAGCACCAGACTGTCTGCCGGATCGAGCTGCACGTTGCGAAAGAACTTACCGGAGCCGGTCACCAGGAACCAGTCGTTGGCCAGCGCGGGCGCCGGCTTGCTCAGCTCAATACAGCGCGGTGCCGGATAAAAATCGCTGGCATACGCGCTGACCTCTTCCGGCAACAGACGCAGACTGACGTTGCCGCCGTTACGTTCATCCCAGCCTTTCAGCCACATGTCACTGGTGGCTTTAACCATGTCGCGCACAAACCACGCGGAGAGAATTGTTTGCATGAATCGATTCCTTAACGTTGACGCAGCACGTGTTGTTCGTAGTGACGGACTTCGCTCAGCCATCTGGCATCGGCTGGCACATCGTGGCGCAGGCACCACGCTTCCCATACCGCCTGCCACGGCAGCGACTTTTGCTCTTCAAGCAGCGCCAGCCGGGCGGTGAAATCCCCATCACGCTCCCGCTGACGCAGCTGTTCGCCCGGCTCCAGCAGCGCCCGCAACAGGGCTTTTTGGGTATTGCGCGTGCCGATCACCCAGGCGGCAATGCGGTTGATCGAGGCATCGAAGAAGTCGAGACCGATGTGCACCCTGTCGAACAACTTTTGACGGGCGATCTCACTGGCAATCGCCTGGGTTTCATCATCCAGCAGCACCACGTGATCGCTGTCCCAGCGGACCGGACGGCTGACGTGCAACAGCAGGCGCGGCACAAACAGCATGGCGCTGGAGATTTTGTCGGAGATCACTTCGGTAGGATGGAAGTGGCCGGCATCCAGCGTCAGCGCGGTCTGGCGGCTGGTGGCGTAACCGAGGCAGAACTCACTGGAACCCACGGTGTAACTCTCCGCGCCAATGCCAAACAGTTTGCTTTCCACTGCATCAATGTGGTGCTGCGGATTCAGCGGTTCGCGGATGATCTCATCCAGCGCGCTGGCGAGACGCTGGCGCGGCGTGAGGCGATCGACGGTGAGATCTTTCATGCCGTCCGGCACCCAGATATTCATGACTGACGGCGTGCCCAGCTGCTCGCCAAACCAGGCGGAAATACGGCGGCTGGCGGTGCAGTGGTCGATCCAGAACTGGCGAATGCCCGGATCGGCATGCGACAGCGTAAACCCGTCTGCGCTGAGCGCATGAGAAAAACAGGTTGGGTTAAAATCCAGCCCCAGCTTTTTGCTTTTCGCCCACTCCAGCCAGTTGCTGAAGTGCTGCGGTTCAATCGCATCACGTTCCACCGGGCGGTCGCTCTCGAGGTAGATGGCATGCAGGTTGAGGCGTTTGGCGCCGGGAATCAGCGACATCGCTTTGTCGAGATCGGCACGCAGTTCAACCGCGTTGCGCGCCCGCCCCGGATAGTTGCCGGTCGCCTGAATGCCGCCGGTGAGCGCCCCCTGCGGATTCTCAAACCCACGTACATCGTCGCCCTGCCAGCAGTGCATCGACACCGGAATGGTATCCAGTTGTGCCATCACCTGTTCCACATCCACCCCAATGGCGGCGTAGCGTTGTCTGGCCAGTTCAAAGGCCTGTTCAATCAGCTTTGTCATATGCAAGTTCCTTAGCAGGTAGGCTCAGCGCCGCAAAGCGAGCCTGATGGGCCGCAAAGACGCTGTGATTCAGCGGGATAAATTTTTCTAACGGGAAATTGTGGCGAATGCAGCGGCGTAAATCGGCCACGTCGCGCAACTCACCCAGCGCGATCAGCTGGCAGCCGATGTTGCCAAGCGTCGAGGCTTCCACCGGACCGGCAAACACCGGCAGCTGGCAGGCATCGGCGCACAGCTGGTTAAGTAGCGGATTCTGGCAACCGCCACCGACGATATGTAACTGACGCAGCGCAGCGCCGCGCAGGTCGCTAAGCTCCTGCAGCGTCTGCGAATAGAGCAGCGCCAGGCTGTCAAAGATGGTGCGCGCCAGCGCCGCCGGGCTGTGCGGCACGGGCATCGCCTGTTCGGCGCAGGCGTTCTGGATCTCCTGCACCATACTGGCCGGATTAATGAAGCGGTGATGATTAGGGTGAATCAGGGCGCGGCAGGCCGGTTCCCGCGCGGCGTCGGCAATCAGCGCAGTGAGATCGCTGATGTGCAGTTCGCTGCACACCCGCTGCAACAGCCACAGGCCCATGATGTTTTTCAGCACCCGATAGCCTTCCGCACCGCCCTCATTGGTCAGATTAGCCTGCAGCGCCGCCTCGCTGACGCAGGGCTGCAGGCTTTCGATGCCGATCAGCGACCAGGTGCCGGAGCTGAGATAGGCAGCATCGTCCTGCTCCAGCGGCGTGGCCAGCACCGCGCTGGCGGTATCATGGGTGGCGACGGCGATCACCGGAATGCGCTGGCCGCTGGCGTTGCGCCAGTAACCGACGGTATTGCCCGGCGCACGCGGCGTGCCGAACCAGCTGGCGTCGGCGCCCGCCCAGGCCAGCAGCTCGCGATCCCATTCGCCGCTGTGAATGTTGAGCAGTTGGGTGGTGGTGGCGTTGGTGTATTCCCAGTTGAGTTCACCGGTCAGGCGATAGTGCAGATAATCCGGAATCATCAGCGCGTGCTTCACCTGCGCCTGCCAGTCCGGCTGCTGCAGATGCAGCGCGCGCAGCTGATACAGCGTGTTGAACGGCAGAAACTGAATGCCGGTGCGCTGATAAAGCGCCGGTTTCCCGAGTTCACGCATCGCCTGGGCCATCAGGCCGTCGGTGCGTTTATCACGGTAGCTGACCGCTTCGCCCACCCGCTCGCCGTGCGCGTCCAGCAGCACCAGATCCACGCCCCAGGTATCAATGCCGAGGCTGTCCGGCACAATGCCCTCCTCATCCAGCTGCTGCAGCCCGGCGCGAATCTCCTGTTCCAGCCGGTCCAAATCCCAGCAGTCATAATCGCCGCGCTGCACGCGCGGGTTGGCGAAACGCCGCACTTCGCGCAGGCTGAGCTGCTGACGGTCAGCCTGCCAGCTGGCCAGCATGACGCGGCCACTGGATGCGCCTAAATCGATGGCAACAATATTACGCAGACTCATGGCGAGTACTCCCTGTGAAGACATGGCGACAGAGTAGAAATCCTGCGCCGCAGACACCTTCCCGCGAGTGCCAGCGGGTCATCACCGCTGGCAGGTTTGCAAAGGTGTTCGTGAGTGAGCTCACAGAACCGCATAACGGCAGAGTTGTGAGCCTTGCCGCAATTCCATCAATCACTTAGGCGATCTTGAATAATTGGCGATTTTCATGCGCTGCCCGGTGCAAAATTCAAGGTAAGGTGGCAGGCGGCTGCGTAGACTCGGTTACGGTTTTGTTAACTGAGGGCGCATGATGACGGTATTACACAGTGCTGATTTCTTTCCGGCCGGCGATTACACGATAGCCATTGAGCCACGTGTGCCGCAGTCGGCGTTTCCGGAGCATCACCATGATTTTCATGAAATTGTGCTGGTGGAACAGGGCTCGGGCATCCACGTATTTAATGGTCAGCCGCAGGCACTCAGCGCCGGCTGCGTCTGTTTTGTGCGCGATCACGATCGCCATCTGTACGAGCAAACCGACAATCTGTGCCTGACGAATGTGCTGTATCGCAGTCCGGCGGCGTTCCGCTTCCTGTCCGGCCTGCAGGCGCTGCTGCCGCGCGAACAGGACGGCCAGTATGTTTCACACTGGCGAATTAACCATAAAGTGATGGCGCAGGCGCTGCAGCTGGTGACGCAGATGAAGCAGCCGGCCAGCTGGTCGCTGGAACGTCAGGCGCAGCAGGAACAGCACTTTTTGCAGCTGCTGGTGCTGCTGCGCGAGGCGGCGCACAACGATCAGGCGCAGGACCAGGATGCCCGCCTGCACCGCTTGCTGGACTGGCTGAATGCGCACTACAGTGAGGAGATTGCGTGGGAAGCGCTGGCCGATCGCTTCTGTTTGTCGCTGCGTACCCTGCATCGCCAGATGAAGCAGCAGACCGGCAGCACGCCGCAGCGCTATCTCAATCGGCTGCGTTTATTGCAGGCGCGGCACCTGTTGCGCCACAGCGAGATGCGCATCACGGACATCGCCTATCAGTGTGGGTTTGGTGACAGTAATCACTTCTCCACCCTGTTCCGGCGGGAATTTGGCTGCGCGCCACGCATGGCGCGCCAGCAGATGGGGTAACCGGAGGGCTGACATGCCGCTGTTACTGACGCGCGAGGATTACTTCCCGGCCAGCAATTTGCCTATTGCCGTGGCAGAACGCATGCCGCAGCCCTCTTTCCCACCGCACCGGCATGAGTTCAGCGAGATTGTGATTGTCTGGCGCGGTAATGGCCTGCATATCCTCAACGATCGGCCGTGGCTGATCACCTGCGGCGATGTGTTTTACATTCGTGACAGTGATTGCCACAGCTTTGATAGCGTCAACGATCTGGCGCTCGACAATATTCTCTACTGCCGCGATCGCTTCAGCCTGGCGCTCGACTGGCAGCAGCTGCTGCCGCCACAGGATGAAGATACACCCGCCAGCTGGCGTCTGACCACGCGCGGCATGGCGCTGGCGCGCGGCGTCATCAGCCAGCTGGAGCGCGAAAGTCGCAAAAGCGATTCGCTATCGATTCAGCTGTCGGAAGCACTGTTTTTGCAGCTGGCACTGATATTGCGCCGTCACGGCTACGCCGCCGATCGCCCATGGGTGCTTCCGGAGGGCGAACAGCTCGATCTGCTGATGTCGGCGCTGCTCGGCGATATCAGCCGCCCCTTCGATCTGTCCCATTTCTGCCAGCAAAATCAGCTCAGCGAACGGTCGCTGAAACAGCTGTTCCGTCAGCAAACCGGCATGACCATCGGCCACTACCTGCGTCAGCTGCAGCTGTGTCAGGCAAAATATCTGTTGCGCACGCAGGCATGTCTGATTAGCGAAGTGGCGGCGCGCTGCGGGTTTGATGACAGCAACTACTTTTCCGTGGTGTTTACGCGCGAAACCGGGTTAACACCCAGCGCGTGGCGTCAGCGTTTTTTGTCGCCGCGCGAACCGATGGCAGACAAAGAAAAAGCCTGACGCGCGCAGAGACGCGTCAGGCGGTGTGATGTTAAGCGCGGTCAGGCGGCCATACCGAGACCGACAATGTTTGCCGCGATAATGATCACCACGCAGCCAATCGACAACACGCTCACCGGTCGACGCCCCACCGATTTCCACTCCTTCAGCACCAGTCCCACCAGGCCGCCGCACAGCACATACAGGCTCATGTGCAGCATCCAGCTTACGAAGTCGTACTGCGGAGGAATTTTTGCGTGGCCCCAGGCATAGAAGAAGAACTGCAGATACCACATGGTTCCCCCCAGCACGGCGAAAGCAATGTTGGCGATCAGCAGCGGTTTTGCCACGGAAAAGTCACGGCTCAGCGAAAGCTCCGGCTTCACCGCCAGGCGGATAAAGCAGTACGCGAGGTTGATCAGCGCGCCACCGCCCATGATCACCACGTAACTCGGCAATGCCACATACAGCGGATTGATGCCCAGACTGGCAGCGGCTTCATGCATCGGCTTCGCCGCATCCATGGCAAACGACATGCCAGCCGAGAAGATGCCGCACAGCACCGCCAGCACCAGGCCTTTCTTCAGGTTGAAATCTTCGGCGTTGATCCCCAGCGCCCGCTCCTTTAGCAGCCCGGCGCGTGACACAATCGCCACACCCAGCAGCGCAACCAGCACGCCCAGCAGCGTCATGCGGCCGCCGGCGGAGCTGAACAGTTCAACGAATCGGCCCTGCAACAGCGGCGTCATCAGCGTCCCCACCACCAGCGTAATGCCAATGGCGATACCAATCCCCATCGACATCCCCAGATAGCGCATGGTGAGGCCATAGTTAATGTTGCCGATGCCCCACATGGCACCAAACAGAAACACCGGCAGCAGCTGCGATAAACTGAAACTGCTGTAGTACGCCCAGAAGTTCGGTAACAGCGCGGCACTGACTGCCCAGGGCAGAATCAGCCACGACATCACGCCGCCGACCGACCACATGGTTTCCCATGACCACTTTTTAACCTGTTTAAACGGAGCATAAAAACAGGCGGCGCTGGCGGCACCCACCAGATGCCAGAAGATACCTGCAAGAATGGCACTGTTCATTGTTATTCCTTCGTAAGGTTGAGGCCAGACGGAAACACCTGCGGTTTCCGATTAGTGGCAGTCTATGGCGCACTACGTGGACTCAGCCTTTGGATAGTTGCCGTAAAGCCAGGCTGACTGGCAAAATCGGGGGGGTATGCAACATGAGGATCACAAATTCGCATTTGCCGCTGTTATGCCGGGCGAGTTCTTTAAGTTGCTTATTATTCGGCATATTTTTGATTTATGTTGTGTTGATCGGCACAGTTTTTCATCTGTTGCCAGCGCGCCGCTTAACATGGCACTCACACAAAGCTGCGCGAATCACTTCCCCCGACGGGGTTAAATCCGTATAACGTGGGAAAAATCATCGGAACCAGGGATTGAGATGAAGAGCAAACGGTTAACGCTGGTGCTGTCGCAGGCGGTGAGCCGCGTGATGCTGGATGACATCCGCGCCATCGTGCCGCCCGAGGCGCTGAATGTGTTCATTAATGGCTTAGATACTACTCACTACGCCACGCTGGACTGCGTGCAGAGCGAAGAGAACTGCGCGCTGCTGGCGTCAGCCATTGTGGTGTGGCGTCAGCTCGGCCATGTGCATCAGATTCAGTATCAGAAAGGCGAACATCTGCGTCAGGTCGATGACGCGACACAATTTCAGCTATTCAGTATGATGAAAACCCACCGCGCGCTAATCCAGCTCGCCTAACGCTCAGGATGCATATGAAAATCGGTCTGCTGTTCCCCATCGCCATTATCGTTGCCGGTGTCAGTTTTCTGGTCTGGTTTATTGCCAGCGGCGCCATGATGCCTGGTTCCTGAAACGGTCCACTGACGCAGAATGCTGCGTCGGTCGCGTGATTCTTGCCGCTATTGCCAGCGCCCTGCCGGTGCTGGCAGTGATAAAAAGGTCGCCAGCGTTCATCTGCTTCACTCTTCCTTCACATCAGTTTAACAAAACCGAGCGTGGAGCCCCTGCACATGACCCTTCATCATCAACACTACATTAATGGCGCGTTTGTCGAGGCGCATAACGATAGCTGGATTGAAGTGATTAACCCGGCGACGGAGACCCTGCTGTCACGCGTGCCCCAGGGCAGCAAACAGCAGGCGGCGGCAGCCATTGCCGCCGCAGAAGCCGCTCAGCCCGGCTGGGAAGCGTTACCGGCGGTGACGCGCGGCGACTGGCTGCACCGCATCGCCACGGCAATTCGCCAGCGCGAGCCTGAGCTGAGCGCCACCCTCGTCGCGGAGGGCGGCAAAACCCAGGCGCTGGCGCAAACTGAAGTGCTGTTTACCGCTGACTACTTCGACTACATGGCGGAATGGGCGCGACGCTACGAAGGCGAAATCATCAACAGCGATCGCCCAAACGAAAACATCTTTGTGTTTAAGAAAGCGATTGGCGTGACCACCGGCATTCTGCCGTGGAATTTTCCCTTCTTCCTGATTGCGCGCAAAGCGGCACCGGCGCTGATCACCGGCAACACCATCGTGCTGAAGCCGAGTGAGATCACCCCGAACAACGCCGCCCTGTTCGCCGCCATTATCGACGACATCGGCCTGCCGCCCGGGGTAATTAACATCGTTTACGGCTATGGCCCGGAGGTAGGACAGGAACTGGCCGCCAATCCTAAAGTCGGGTTAGTGAGCCTGACCGGCAGCGTCAACGCCGGCATCGCCACCATGGCCGCCGCGGCGCCGAATGTGACCAAAGTGTCGCTGGAGTTGGGCGGTAAAGCGCCGGCAATTGTCATGAACGACGCCGACCTCGATCTGGCCGTCAGGGCTATCGTCAGTTCGCGCATTATTAACAGTGGCCAGGTGTGTAACTGCGCCGAGCGCGTGTATGTACAAGACGGCATTTACAATCGCTTTATCAGCGCCCTGACCGTGGCGATGCAGCAGGTGAAATTTGGCGATCCGGCGCAGCAGGCCGATGTGGATATGGGGCCGCTGATTAGCGCAGCCGCGTGCGACCGCGTCGGGCAAAAGGTCGCCAGCGCCGTCGCGCAGGGCGGCAAGGTGGTGCTGGGGGGCAAACGCGCCGGTGAACGTGGTTTTTATTTTGAACCGACCATCATCACCGGGGTACGTCAGGAGATGGCGATCATGCGTGAGGAGATTTTTGGCCCGGTGCTGCCGGTGATGCGCTTTAACACGCTGGATGAAGCCATCGCGCTGGCTAACGACTGCGACTATGGCCTGACCTCATCGCTGTATACCCGCGATCTGAACACCGCGATGATCGCGCTGCGCCGGCTGAAATTCGGGGAAACCTACATTAACCGCGAAAATTTTGAAGCGATGCAGGGGTTCCATGCCGGCTGGCGCAAATCCGGCATCGGCGGTGCCGATGGCCGCCACGGGCTGGAGGAGTATCTGCAAACGCACGTCGCCTATCTGCAGTTTGCCTGATGCGTAAACACCGGTGCGCAGCGCGCGCACCGGTTGCCACTTAGCGTATCCGTTTCTGACTGCGCAGCAGCGCTATCCCGCTTAAGAGCGACATCGCCATCAGGTAGTAGCCCGGCGCCAGACTGGTGCCGGCGGCACTGATCAGCAGCGTGCAAATCAGCGGCGCAAAACCGCCAAACACCGTAACCGCAATGTTATAGCTGATGGCCATGCCGCTGGCGCGCGTACCAATCGGGAACAGATCCGCCATCACCGAGGGCACGGTGGAAAAATAGATCGATTTCAGCAGCGCCATCCAGCACACCAGCACAATCAGCGTGGCCGGCGTGGTGTGATTGACCACCAGCCGAAAGGCCGGAAAGATGGTGACCATCAGCAGTATGAGCGAGCCCCACATCAGCGGCAGGCGGCCAATGCGCTCCGCCCACCATCCCATCAGCGGCGTCACTACCGTCAGAATCACCCCGGCCAGCAGTGTGGCGGTAAAGGCCACCGAGCCCGGCAGATGCAGATTTTTGGTTGCGTAGGTCGGCACGTAGTTGAGCATGTAGTTGACCGCCGTGGAGATCACCATCAGGCCAATCGCCAGCAGCATCAGCGCTTTTTGCCGGCCAAACAGCCGTTTGAGCGGGGCCGCTTCCGGCGTCTGCGCGGCAAAGCTGGCGGGCTCGTGCACGTGACGGCGGATATACAGCCCGAGCGGGCCAATCAGCAGGCCGAAGGCAAACGGAATACGCCAGCCCCACGCCTGAATCTGGCCTTCGCTCAGGAGCTGCGTCAGACCGAGACCAAACGCCGAGGCCATCAGCGTGCTGGCGCCCTGAGTGGCGAACTGCCAGCTGGCAATAAAGGCTTTGCGCTCGGGAAAATGCTCGACCAGAAACGCCGTAGAGCTGCCAAATTCGCCACCGGCAGAGAAGCCCTGCACCAGGCGCGCCAGCAGGATCAGCAGCGGTGCGAGCAGGCCGATGCTGTCGTAGCCCGGCATAAAAGTAATGATGGCTCCGCCAAGCATCATCAGGTTGATCGACAGCAGCAGCGCTTTTTTACGCCCGTGGCGATCGGCATAATTGCCCAGCACCACCGCGCCCAGCGGGCGAATCAGAAAGGAGACGCCGAAACTGCCAAAGGTCAGCAGCAGCGAGACCGACGCATCGCTGGTGGGAAAGAAGGCGTGGGCGATATAGCTGGCGAAGAAGCCATATACCGCAATGTCGAACCACTCCAGCGCATTACCGATGCAGGTCGCAAACAGCGTTTTATGCAGGTTTGGCTTCACCCCGCTCAGCGGCGCGCTATGGCTGAGGCTGCTCATGCGCCACCTCCCGCACAGGCGCGGTGTTGCGCCAGCCATTCCGTTCCCTGCTCGCCCAGCTCCCACAGCAGCTGCGTCATGATCTGCAGCCCTTCACGGGCAATCGATTTCAGCATGTGCTCATTCACGCCATGCTGACCGCAGGCGGGATACGAATGTGGCACCCACAGCGTTGGCAGGCCCAGAATCTCCGCGAACACTTCATTCGGCAGCGATCCCCCAAGGTTGGGCAGCAGCGCAGGTTTTTTGCCGCTGGTTGCCGCCATGCTGTTCAGCACCCAGTGCACCAGCGGATCGTCAGGATCGAGACGCGTGGCGGGTGAACCGCGCAAAAATTCAACCTCAACATCATGGAAGCCGTGCTGCGCCAGATGCGCGCTGACGTGCTGCGCCAGCCGCTGCCAGTCGGTACCGACCACAAAACGCAGCTGGCACACCGCCGTCGCGCTGCCGGGAATGGCATTCATCGGGCGCGCCGGGTTACCGGTGAGAAACGACAGCACTTCCAGCGTGTTCCAGCCGTACAGGCGTTCGGCAGGCGTCAGGCCTGGCTCGCCCCAGTTGGTGTCAATCGCGGGATCGCCTGGCATGCCCCCCACCTCGATATCGCTGAGAATCGCGCGCACCTGCGGGGTCAGCGAATCGGGCCGCAGCGCCTCAACCTGCAGCACGCCCTGCGCGTCCACCAGCGTGGCGATGGCGCTGGCCAGTCGGGTGCCGGGATTGCTTAGCAGTCCGCCCCAGTTGCCGGAGTGATAAGCATTGTCACGCGCGTTGATGGTCAGGCGGAAATTTACCGCACCGCGCGAACCGAGGAACAGCGTCGGCCGCACGGCATTGAGCCGCGGACCGTCTGAGGCAATGAACAGGTCAGCCTGCAACAGTTCCGCCTGCTGCTGACACAGCTGCGCCAGCCCCGGCGAGCTGATCTCTTCGCCCATCTCAAACAGCCATTTGCAGTTAAAGCCGAGACGGCCGCCGCGCGCCTGGTACACCTGCTCCAGCGCCGCAAGATTGACGCAGTGCTGACCTTTGTTGTCGGCGCTGCCGCGCCCGTACCAGCGATCGCCCTCTTCGGTCAGCTGCCACGGCGACAGCCCGCTGCGCCAGTTTTCGTCATCGCCGAATACCACATCACCGTGCCCGTAGCTCAGCAAGGTCGGTAAGGCGGGATCTTCCATGCGCACCGCCACGAGGAATGGCCGGCCGGCAGCGTGCGGGTTATCGATGAGCTGTAGCGTGAAGCCCAGCGCCTGCAGTTGCGGTGCAATCTCCTGCTGCAAATAGTCCTGTAACGCCGCATCGCGATCGTCGCGCTGGCTCTCGGTGCGCCACGCCACGCGGCGCGCCAGGATACGTTGAAATTCCCCGCTGTCGAAATATGCGGTGGCCTGCTGAACCGCCTGTTGTGCTGTCATGTTTGCCCTGCCTGTTATAGGTCTGCTGTTTTTTCATCTTTGCGGAAAGGCAGCTTTGCCACAATTATCAATTTATCGAGTAAGATTTGCCTTTAAAGCAAAGCTGCGTTGCCCGATTTCGAGGCAGGCACAGACGGAGGCCATGGCATGTTAAGCACGGAAATGCGTTATTTTCTCGCGGTAGCCGATTGCGGTTCGCTCAGCGCGGCCAGCGCCCAGCTGTTTGTGGCGGTCTCTGCCATCAGCCGTCAAATTCAGCGGCTGGAGCAGCAGCTGGGCGTGACGCTGTTTGCCCGTCATGCGCGCGGGATGGTGCTGACCGAGGCCGGCGAGATTTTTGCCCATCACGTGCGTAAAAATCTGCTGGATATGGAGTATGCGCTGGCGGAGATCAAAGGGCTGAAGGCGGTGCGGCGCACGCTGATTCGTGTCGCCTGTACCGACGGGCTGGCGTTTACCCTGCTGCCCCGGCTGATTGCCGCCTTTCGCCGCGATCATCCCGGCGTGCTGTTTGACGTCCGGGTGGCAAGCGCTCAGGGCGTGGCTGAACTGCTGCGCAGCGGCGAGTGCGATGTGGCATTGCAATTCAGCCTGCACGCGGAACGTGCGGTTGAGGTGGTGGGCTCATGGCCGGCGCCGGTGCTGCTGGTGATGCATGACAGCCATCCGCTGGCGGGCGTGCCGCAGGTGGCGCTGGCCGATCTCAGCCACTATCCGCTGGCACTACCGCAGCAAAACACCACGGTACGCCAGCTGTTTGAGCTGGCCAGCCACATGAGTGGCCACCTGATTGAACCGGTGCTGACCTGCGACAATTTCTCCACCCTGTTCCATTTTTTACTGCGCACGCCGCTGGCGGTGACCATTTGCAGCAGTTTTACCCTGGAGGAAGCGCAGCAGCAGGGTCTGGTGATGCGCGCGGTCAATATCGATCAGCTAAGCCAGCGTACGCTGCAGCTGCAGACGCAGTCAGGGCGACCCCGCAGCGCCGCCCTGACTCTGTTTCTGACCTTTCTGCAACAGCAGCTCAGCGCGCTGTCCGCTGCGATTAAGGCGTGATATCCACCGGATAGAAGATGTGCTTGCCGAACGGATCCACCTGGTAGCCGCTGACCGATTTACGCACCGGCTCGAAAATCGTTGAGTGCGCAATCATTACCGCCGGCATTTGGTCATGCATCATCTGCTGCGCCTCGCGGTACAACGCCACGCGCTTGTCGTGATTTTGCTCGGCGCGCGCCTCGGTGATGATTTTCTCAAACGGCGCATAGCACCATTTGGACGAGTTGGAGCCGCCGTTCGCCGAGGTGCAGCTGTACAATGGCCCGAAGAAGTTATCCGGATCGCCGGTGGCGGTGGTCCAGCCCATCAGCGCCGCCTGATGCTCGCCGCCCTTGACGCGCTTCAGGTATTCGCCCCACTCATAGCTGACGATGTTGGCTTTGATGCCCACTTTTGCCCAGTCGGCCTGAATCATCTCAGCCATGCGGCGGGCGTTGGGGTTATACGGCCGCTGGACCGGCATCGCCCACAGCGAAATTTCGGTGCCCGGCTGAATGCCGGCCTGCTGCAGCAGCGCTTTGGCCTGTTGCGGATCGTAGGCGTAATCCTGCAGATCTTTATCAGCACTCCACACATCCGGCGGCAGAATATTCTTCGCCACCGTGCCGGTACCTTTGAAGATGGCATCAATGATCGCCTGCTTATTGATGGCCATCGCCAGCGCCTGGCGCACTTTCACGTTATCCAGCGGGGCTTTGGTGGTGTTGAACGACAGGAAACCGGTGTTGAGGCCAGATTTCTGTTCCAGCGTGATGTTCGGGTTGTGGCGCATGTTGTCGAGATCGGCCGGATTAGGGAACGGCATAACCTGGCACTCGTTTTTCTCCAGTTTGGCATAGCGCACCGAGGCGTCCGGGGTGATGGAAAACACCAGACGATCGATTTTGGCCTTGCCCTGCCAGTACTGCGGGAAGGCTTTGTAGAGAATGCGGGAATCTTTTTGGTACTGCACCAGCTCAAACGGTCCGGTGCCAATCGGCTGCATGTCCACTTTTTCTGGCGTACCGGCTTTCAGCATCTGGTCGGCATATTCCGCCGAGTGAATCGAGGCGAAATACCACGCCAGATCGGCGAGAAACGGCGCTTCGGCATGGGCCAGCGTAATCCGCACCGTCAGATCATCCACCTTATCGATACGGGTGATCAGTTTTGCCAGCTCGAGGCTTTCAAAGTTGGCATAGTTACCGCCCGAAACGGTGTGATACGGGTTTTTCGTATCGAGCTGGCGCATAAACGAGAAGATCACGTCATCGGCGTTGAGATCGCGCGACGGCGTAAACAGTTTATTGCCCTGGAACTTAACCCCTTTGCGCAGATGGAAGGTATACACCTTGCCGTCCGGGCTGATCTCCCAGCGCTCCGCCAGGCTGGGCACCAGCTCGGTGGTGCCCGGTTTGAAATCCACCAGGCGGTTAAAAATCGGCACGGCGCTGGCGTCCACGCTGGTACCGGAGGTGTAGAGCTGCGGATTGAAGTTTTCCGGCGAGCCTTCAGAACAGTAAACCAGCGTCTTCGCCGAGACGCCGCCTGCAACCGCTAACCCCAGTGCGCTAAGCGCCAGTTTTCCTATCATCTTTTTCATCGTCTTCTCGCTTTTTATTGACTTCCATGAGCCAGCATCGGTATTTATTTCATAAATAACATGATTTAGCCGTCTGGCGTATCTCCAGTGGCGCAAAGCTAATAAGGAATTGTGATGACAGACCAACTTGCCCGTCAGCTGACCCAGCGTTTTTACCGTTATCTGGCGGTCTCCAGCCAGAGCGATGCCAAATCCAGCACGCTGCCCAGTACGCCGTCGCAACACGCCATGGCGGAACTGCTGGCGCAGGAGCTGCGCGATCTCGGTCTGCAGGATGTGGTGATTGATCAGCATGCCACGGTGACCGCCGTGAAACCGGGCAACCGGCCTGGCGCGCCGCGCGTGGGCTTTATCACCCATATTGATACCGTCGATGTCGGGCTATCACCGGATATCCATCCGCAAACCCTGCGCTTTGAGGGCGCGGATCTGTGTCTGAATGCGCAGCAGGACATCTGGTTGCGGGTGGCGGAGCATCCGGAAATCCTGCCGTATGTCGGTCAGGAGATTGTGTTCAGCGACGGCACCAGCGTGCTGGGGGCCGACAACAAAGCGGCAGTCAGCGTGGTGATGACGCTGGTGGAGAACCTGCGTGGCGAGCACGGTGATGTGGTGGTGGCGTTTGTGCCGGATGAAGAGATCGGCCTGCGCGGCGCCAAAGCGCTGGACCTGGAGACGCGCTTTAACGTCGATTTCGCCTGGACCATCGACTGCTGCGAGCTGGGCGAAGTGGTGTATGAATGCTTCAACGGCGCCTCCGCTGAAATTACCTTCACCGGCGTGCCGGCGCATCCCATGTCGGGCAAAGGCGTGCTGGTGAATCCGCTACTTATGGCGCACGACTTCATCTCCCGCTTCGACCGGCTTGCCACGCCCGAGCATACCGCCGGGCGCGATGGCTATATCTGGTTCAATGATATGCAGGCCAATGCCAGCCAGGCGGTATTGAAAGCGTCGATTCGCGATTTCGATTTAAAGGGTTTTGATGCGAAGAAGCAGCAGCTGGTGGAAGTCGCCGATCAGATCGCCGCGCACTATCCGACTGGTCACGTCGCGCTGAAGATCAATGATATCTATAGCAACATCAGTAACGCGATAGGTGAGGACCGGCGGGCAATCTATCTGATTTTTGCTGCGCTGCAGCAGGTGGGCGTGGAACCTAAAGTGATTCCGATGCGCGGCGGCACCGATGGGTCTGCGCTGTCGGCCAAAGGGTTACTGACGCCGAATTTCTTCACCGGCGCGCACAATTTCCATTCGCGCTTTGAATTCCTGCCGATCCCGTCATTTGTGAAGTCGTATCAGGTGGCGGAAGCACTCTGTTATCTGGCAGCCCGATAAGCGCGGTTGCAGAGAAACGTTAAAACTGCCTGACCGGCGACTGCCGGTCAGGCTGACACCCGCTTATTTGCTGACGCTGACGTCAATGCCCGGGAAGAATTTCGCCGCCAGTTTAGTGACGGTGCCGTCGGCCTGGACTTTGGCGATGACCGCATCCAGTTCACCTTTCAGCTTGCTATCGCCTTTGCGCAGACCGAAACCAATGCCGGAACCGAGAATGGTGTCGTCTTCCACCGGCTTACCGGCAAAGGCGAAACCTTTGCCCTGCGGCTTATCGAGGAAACCAGACTGACCGGCGGCGGACATCACCAGCGTACCGTCAAGACGGCCAGCGACCATGTCGTTATACACCTGGTTCTGATCCTGATACGACGTCACCGTCACGCCCTGGGATTCCCAGTGCTTTTTAGCGTAGGTTTCCTGGATCGAGCCCTGCAGCACGCCAATATTTTTACCTTTCAGCGACGCCGCCGTCGGCTCGAGTTTCTCGCCCTGCTTCACGATCAGCATGGTGGGAATGCGGTAGATCGGGTTGGTGAAGTCGATACTTTTCGCCCGCGCCTCGGTGATGTTCATCGCCGAGTTAATCGCATCAAATTTTTTCGCCTGCAGCGCCGGGATCAGCGCATCAAAGCTGCTCTCAACCCATTTGCAGTCAAAATGGCCGACCTGGCAGATGGCTTTGCCCAGTTCGATGTCAAAACCCTCCAGCTCGCCCTGCGCGTTGCGGCTTTCAAACGGCGGATATTGCGACTCCAGACCGTAGCGCAGGCTCTCCTGCGCCAGCGCCTGCACGGAGGTGATCATGCCCAGTGCGATAAACAGTGCGTTCAGTTTTTTCATTATTTTCCCCTAATTACCCTTTAACCCGGCACAGCGCCTGCGCGCCGGCTTCGAGCGTTGCGTCGTCTTTAGCAAAAGAAAGGCGGATTAATTTATTGTCAGTGCCATCCATATAAAACGCCGACAGCGGAATGGTAGCCACACCGTGATCGACGATGAGACGTTTTACCATTTCACTGTCGCTTTCGTCACTGAAATGTCCGTAGCTGGCCAACATAAAGAACGAACCGGCGCTCGGTAACAGCCTGAACGGTGAATCCTGCAGCAGCGTCTGCAGCCGATCGCGCTTCGCCTGATAAAACGACGACAGCTGCAGATAGTTTTGCGGGTTCTGCAGATACTGCGCGAAGCCAACCTGCATCGGCGTATCGGCGGCGTACATCATGAACTGATGCACCCTGACGATCTCCGCCATCAGCGCAGCAGGCGCCAGCGCATAGCCGACGCGCCAGCCGGTCACGTGGAAGGTTTTGCCGAAGGAGGACACCACCACGCTGCGCTGTGCCAGTTCCGCATGCGTGGCCATGCCGCAGTGCGTCTGGCCGTCAAACACGATGTGTTCGTAGACTTCATCAGACAACACCACGATGTCGGTATTACGCGTCAGGGCCGCCAGCTGGTCGAGATCGGCGGCATTCAGTACCTGTCCGCTCGGGTTATGTGGCGTATTGATGATAATCATGCGCGTACGCGGCGTGATCGCGGCACGCAGTTCGTCCCAGTCAATCGCAAAATCCGGCACCTGCAGCTTGAGGCCGATCGGCGTCGCGCCCTGCAACCGCACCACCGGCGCGTAGCTGTCAAAGGCCGGCTCAAAGAAGATCACTTCATCACCCGGATGCACCAGCGCCGAAATCGCCATGTAGATGCCCTGACTGGCACTGCCGGTGATCAGGACTTCGCTGGCGGCATCGTACGGCTGGCCATACAGGCGGTGCACCTTCTCCGCCAGCGCTTCGCGCAGCGCCGGTAAACCGGTCATCGCGGCATACTGATTATGGCCGTCGCGCATCGCCTGGCTGACCAGCTCAACCAGCTGCGGGTCACACGGGAAATTGGGCGCGCCCTGGGACAGATTAACGGCCTGATGCTGTGCGGACAGCTGGCCGATCACGCTAAAAATGGTGGTGCCGACGTCCGGCTGTTTGGAGGAGAGCTTCACGCTGCTGTTCAGGGTCATCATTGCTCCACAGGTTGCATAACCACGTATCGGAAGTAGATTTCTATTCAACGGCGCGACGCTTGAGTCGACAAGCGAATTGTTGTCATAATAGCCATGATAAAAAATCATAGCTTGAGGCCGTTATGTCCCGCTCTGCTCTGCCGCTCAACGCCATTCATGCCTTTCTGGTCACTGCCCGTCATCTCAACCTGACGCGCGCCGCCAGCGAACTGTGCATCACTCAGGGCGCGGTGAGCCGCAAAATTGCGGCGCTGGAGAGCTGGCTGGGGTTTGCCCTGTTTGAGCGCCACGCGCGCGGTCTGCATCTCACCGATCAGGGCGCGGCGCTACTGCCGGAGCTGCAGCAGGGATTCAATCTGCTGGTCAATGCCACTGAGAAAGCCAGCCGCAGCAATGCCTCGATTCGGCTGAAAGCCCCGACCTGCGCCATGCGCTGGCTGGTGCCGCGTCTGGTGGCGCTGGAGCAGCAGCGGCCAGACATTCACGTGGCGCTGACCACCACGCTCGATCACGCGTCGCAGCTGGAAAACTTTGATGCGGCAATTGTATTCGGCACGCCGCCTGCCGGTGCCATTCCGCTGTTTGCCGAGCGCCTGACGCCGGTGCTGGCCAGCAGCGTGCCGGCGCCGCGCCATGTCAGCGAACTGGCCAGATTCACCTTCCTGCACCCGACCGGCGATACGCGCGACTGGCAGCTGTGGCTGTCCGGCCAGGCGGAGCAGCTGCCGATGGCGCGCAATCAGCACTTCGCCACCATGGATTTGGCGATCAGCGCGGCGATTCAGGGATTTGGCGTGACGGTGGCGGATATTACGCTGGTGGAGAATGATTTGGCGAATGGGCGGTTAATCGCCCCGTTTGCCGCGAGTGTGGCAACCGGGGCGAGCTACAGCCTGTTACAGCGGGCGGAAAAAGATGCGCCACCGTTTTTGCCGCAGCTGGTGGCGTGGTTGTGTCAGTCTCAGAATGAAACCCACTCTTCACTGCTGGCGGGTTTACCCTGAGCGCCTGCGGCGGCAGATAACACCGGCCGGCGCAGCGCAGGCGCAGCAGTGGATGCCACAGCCTGTGCGCGCGGCGCGCTGTCGGACAGACGGAACTTCGCCACCGACGCCTGCAGCTCTTCGGTCTGACGCTCCAGCGCGCTGGCCGCCGCCGACACCTGCTCCACCAGCGATGCGTTCTGCTGGGTGACGCTGTCCATTTCGGTGACGGCGGTGCCGACCTGCGAAATCCCTTTGCTCTGCTCTTCCGACGCGGCAGCGATGTGCTTCATGATCTCATTCACATCCTGCACCGACTTCAGAATGTCATGCATGGTGCTGCCAGCGCTGCTGACCAGCTCCGAGCCCTTTTCAACGCGTGACACCGAATCTTCAATCAGCGTGGCGATCTCTTTTGCGGCGCCGGCGCTGCGTTGCGCCAGGTTGCGCACTTCGCTGGCCACCACGGCAAAGCCGCGCCCCTGCTCACCAGCACGCGCTGCTTCGACTGCCGCGTTGAGCGCCAGGATGTTGGTCTGGAAGGCGATGCCGTTGATCACGCTGGTGATTTCGGCAATCTTTTTCGAACTGCCGGAAATGCCCTGCATGGTGGTCACCACTTCGCCAACCAGACGGCCGCCCTGCTGTGCGGTGCCGGTGGCGGTCTCCGCCAGCGCGCTGGCCTGACGTGCGTTGTCGGCGTTGAATTTCACCGTGGCGGTCAGTTGCTCCATGCTGGCTGCGGTCTGTTCCAGCGCGGCCGCCTGCTCTTCGGTGCGCGATGAAAGATCGTTATTGCCGGCTGAAATTTCTGCCGCGCCGCGGTAGATGTTCTCCGTGCCGCTGCGGATGGCGCTGACGGCTTCACGCAGGCTGTCCTGCATCGCCCGCAGCAGTGGCACCAGTTTGCCGACGCAGTTGCGGCCAAATTCTTCCACCGGCTGGCTGAGATCGCCCTGCGCAATCACGGTAAAATGGTTACGAATGCGATCCAGTGGTTTCACCAGCATCGTCACCAGGTAACGGTCAGTGAACAGCAGAATCAATAAGCCGAACACCACCGCCGACACAATAATCACTTTGGTCATGCTGGTAAGCGTGTCCACGGTCACGCGGGTCTCATCCAGCTTGCTGCTGGCGGCCTGATTAAACGCTTCTGCGCTGGCACCAAACGCCCGGCTCAGCGGCGGCGTGACATTGTTGGCCTGCGCGCGCCATGCATCCAGTGAAGCCTGCTGCGCCAGCGCCACCTGTGGTGCGATACCCTCATCCAGCAGTTTCTGCCAGCTGCTGATCACATTGTTCACCGTCTCACTGTCCATCGGACCCGGCGCCATGGCTTTGAACTGGGTTAACTGCTGTTTCATGTTATCCAGTGCCTGCTGCACCGGCGCGAACGCTTCTGCGGTCGGCGCGTTACCGGCGGTGCGGCCTTCCATTACCCGCGACAGACGCGTGACCACGCGGAAATATTGATCGTTGCCTTTGCTGAGCGCCGTCATCTGGTTTACCAGCTGACGATCAATCTCGTTACCCTCGCCAAGCGCATTCAGCGAATGGACGCTGAACAGCCCTACGCCACACCATAACAGGCAGAAAAGCCCGAGAATGGTCAGCATAACGGCGCGAATCGTGAAGTTTTTTAACATACCCATACATAATCCCCTGGTGTGAACGCTGGCAGCCCGGATAAAACAGGGCTTAGGGTATTTATCGGCAGCGAACCGGGAAAAGATAAATGTTTTGTAAGCTAATTAATTGCAGGATGGGGTGCCGCGCGGGGCGGCTGAGCGGTCGTAAAATCAGGCAGATAGCGGCCAATTTGCCTTAAAAAAACATTGATGTTTTTACATGATTAGCAGGCTTATTAAAGTTTAACGTGGCTGCGCATCATCAGGCGAAACAGACGCAGACGGCCGCGCATAAATCGCGCCTTCAGCACCGATTCCGCTTTACCGTCGTGGCCAAAGGCGAGAGTCAAATCTTCACCTGGCCGCCACACCGGCCAGTCGGGTTCCCCGTCGAGCCGCAGCCGATGGCTGAACTCACTGGCATCCCGTGCAAAGGCCACCCACCAGGCGCTGACGCGGCCGGCAAAGGCGATATCGCTGGCGCTGTAATGCCAGTCACCCGGCGGCGGCAGCGTCGCGAGCGTATTGAAGACATAAGGAATTTCGTTGCCGTGCCAGGTGCCGTGCGGGTAGAGATGACGCGCGTTTTCTGACACATAATCAAACCAGTAACGCCACGCAGGCATGCCGATGCTGTGCTGCGACTGCGCCACCAGCAGCGGCATGACGGTAAACGCCATGTCGCGCGCCACCGCGCGCCCCAGCAGGCTGTCATCATGGATATCGTACAGCCACTTCAGCAGGCGATAACTCAGGCGACTTTTGCTGCGCAGCTGCTGTAACACGCTGCGGGCATCCACGCCGAAGTAGTCGAGCACGCTGGCTTCGTCGCTGTTGCTGCCAATCATCAACGGCACGCGATGCTGTTTACCCGCCATAAAGGTGTCGAGCATCGGTCTGGGTAGCACCGCATCGCCGCTGATGGCCACCGGCCCCAGCGCCAGCGGTCGCTCCAGCGGCCAGAAACTGTCGGCCGGCAGTGCGCGCAGCTGTTCCGCACTGGCATCCGCGGCCAGATTGAAATGCGCTGCCACCTGCAGGCCGGTTTGCTGCGCCTGCTTATGCGGCACGTCCGGCAGGCTGTAGGCACTTTGCACGATGCCCTTATGAAACAGTCCTTCGGCCAGCGGCGAGCAACATAGCGACAGTACGCTGCGCGCGCCGGACGATTCGCCAAACAGCGTGACGTTATGGCGATCGCCGCCAAATGCCGGGATGTTACGCTGAATCCACTGCAGCGCGGCAATCTGATCCAGCAGCGCAAAATTATTGACCACCTTGCCCGGCGGATACTGGGCGTCGAGCGCCGGATGCGCGAAAAAGCCGAAATGACCAAGGCGGTAATTGAGTGTCACCACCACCACACCCTGCGCTGCCAGCGCTTTGCCGCGATAGGGATCAAGGCTGCCGGCACCGATGCTGAAACCGCCGCCGTGCAGCCATACCATCACCGGTAACGGCGTAACGGGTTCGACATCAGGCGTCCAGACATTCAGATAGAGGCAGTCTTCGCTGAAGCGGCCCGGATCGCCGCCGCCGGCCGCCACGCAGTAGTCACGATTTTGCCAGCTGGCATCGCCCCACGCGGTGGCATCGCGCAGCGTTTGCCACGGTGCCACCGGCTGCGGCGGACGCCAGCGCAGTGCGCCAACCGGCGGCGCTGCATAAGGTATTCCTTTAAAGGTAAACAGTTCATCATCCATCAGGCCTCTGAGTTCACCTTCTGCCGTCATGATCCTCAGACGTCGTTCATTTTTCATTGCGGGTTCCTGGTAAAGCCTGATTCCATTATTTGCAGGCCTCAGTGGAATGTCTATGTTCTGCAAGCATTTGCAGATTAAGCCGAATAAGCGACCGATTCATTGAACAACTTCATCAAATTTTTTGGTTAACTGCAGCGGTGCATTCTGTTTTATGGTTGCAAGTTAACCTGGCGTGACGGAGAGACGCGATGTTTGCTGGCATCAATCAGCTGTTCACCCGGATGAGCGATCACCCGGATTTCGGTAAATTGCTGTTACGCTTAACCTTCGGCGGGCTGTTGCTGTTTCATGGCGAGTTTAAGGCGATTCATGGCGTCGGCTGGATCGCCCATCTGCTCAGCGTCAAAGGCATGCCAGGTTTCATCGCTTACGGTGCTTACATCGGGGAAATTGTGGCACCCATTATGGTCATCGTTGGCCTGCTGACGCGCCCGGCGGCCTTTATCATTGCCGTTAACATGGTAGTCGCAACGCTGCTGGTGAAAATGGGCGCACTCTGGCATCGCACCGATGTCGGCGCCTGGTCGCTGGAAACGGAAGCGCTTTACCTGCTGGGCGCGCTGGCCATCCTGTTCCTGGGTGCCGGAAAATATACGCTGGTGCGCGACGCACGCCTGCAATAATCATTAGAAAGAAAAACAGCCGGCCTGTAAAAGTGATCCTGTCACTTTTCAGGCCGCTTTTTTACGCCCTACTCCTGCACGCCGCAGCGCGCCAGACTGCGCTGTTGCGTCTGCTGATACAGCACCATCTCATCCTGCACGGCGGCACCGAGCGCGGCTTCAAAATCGGCACGACTGGCATTGCCGGCGCTGCGGGCCTGAGTCTGGTTGCCGAGATTCGACTGGAAGATACCGGCCGCGCTCACCGGCAGAAAATCTTCGTAGACAATCGGTTCCGCCTGTAAACGTCCGGTGGCCAGCAGCTGCGCCACGGTTTCCCCGGCGCGCGGCGGCTGATGCTCGCCCTGCGGCGTCAGACGGTAGCGGAACCACGCCAGCTCCTGCTCGCGCAGCGTCTGTTCATCATCAGGAAAATCACGAAACACCGCGCTGAGGTGCTGCTGATGCTGCTGGTTATCGCTGCCGGTACCGGCCTGCGCCAGCAGCCGGTCGTACAGCGCGCGGCCTTTAGGCGTAAGCGCCGCGCCGCGCTGCTCAATTTCACCAAAGCGCGCGGTATGGGTGCCAGGCGTGCCATCATTAAAATGCACCGCCTCTTCCAGCGCTTTGAAGCTGGTCTGGCGCAGCAGAATCGGCACCGCGCGCGGCGGCGGCCCTTCAATCAGGATTTTCGGTTCGATGCCGCGCGAAGGCATCAGCGCCTGCACGCGATCGATGTCCAGCGTGCGTGGCGTCAGGTGATTAATGTGGCAGCCGCGGAAGCACACGACGTCGGCAATCAGGCGATGCTGCTGGCTCAGCGCGCGGTAGGTGGCGCTGTCCACCGTGGTGTGCGCATGCCAGCGAAAGGTTTCCAGCGCCTCCTGAACAAAGCGGGCGGCATCGGCAGCATTGAGACCGCCCTGCTGCTGATGCTGCGCGATCAGTGCCCGGCAGCCAGGCGTGAAGATGTCGCGCGCCGCCAGGATAGCCGTGGCTTTGTCGCGCAGTGCGGCATCGTCGATCAACTCCAGCCGCAGCAGCGAGGTGAAAACGCGGAAGGGATTGCGCCGCAGCGCGCTGTCGCTGACCGGGCGAAAGGCAGTAGAGTGCACCGGCACGCCCGCCTGTGACAGATCGTAATAGCCCACCGGCTCCATCCCCATCACGGCAAACATCTGCCGCAGCGTGCTGAGCTCTGCGGCAGTGCCAACGCGAATGGCACCGTGACGCTCCACGCCGAGCCGGCTCAGCTCATCGGCGGCGGCCAGACGGTTTTTCAGCGCCGGCTGCGCTTCTAAGGTGCGTTCGTTAACGGCGGTAACCAGCTGCGTCAGGGTGCCATATTGCGGCACCTCCTGCTGGTACATGGCCGACATGGCCTGAGAAAACAGCGTGCGGATGGCATCGCGGGTGAGAAAGTTATCCATGGTCATCACCTTGGGCTAAAGGGTTGCTGCTACTGTAGATCAACCCTTTAGCGGCGGGTAACATTTTCGCGGAACTGTGATCGCCCTGTCACTCGGTGACGCGCGGCCGGTCACCAAAGCGGCATTTCAGTACCAGCATCAACGTGGTCAGCGCCGCCGGCAGTGCCAGCAGCAGAAAGATCTGGCTAAACGCCCAGCCGAGGGACAGCAGCTCAGCGCCAACGAAGGCGCTGATGATCGCGCCGATGCGGCCGACGCCGTGCATCCAGCTGGAGCCGGTCGCGCGGGCATGGGTGGGATAGTAACTGGCCGAGAGTGCATTCATGCCGGTGTTGGCACCGTTAAAACAGAAGCCGCTGCAGAAGGCGATGGCGCTCATCAACCCGACCTGCGCCGGGGAAAACCCGAGCGCCACGATGGCGATGCCGCCGCAAAAGTAAATGATGGCCAGCGCCAGATTGGCGTTGATGCGGTCCATCAGCCAGCCGGCAAACAGTGAGCCAACGGTGCCGCCCGCCTGATACATGGCGGTGACGATAGCCGCTTCGGTGACAGACATGCCCAGCGTGTTGATCAGCGATGGCAGCCAGCTGCCAATCAGGTAGACCAGAAACAGCCCCATAAAGTAGCCGCCCCACAGCATCAGGCTGCCAAACAGATAGCGGGGTGAGACGACGGTGGCCACTGCACCGTGGCGCGCGGCCAGCGGTTCACTGCTTTGAAAATGGCTGTCAGGCCGGACGCTGCCCGGCAGCATGCGCGCCAGAATAGCGTGAATGCGTGCAGCGGGCGCGCGCTGGCTGATGAGAAAGCGCACCGACTCCGGCAGGCCGCGCAGCAGAAACGGCAGCACCAGCAGCGGCAGCACGCCGCCCATCAGCATCACGGAATGCCAGTCATAGCGCGGCAGCAGCCACGAGGCGGCAAAACCGCCGGAGGCCGCGCCAAAGGTGAAGCCGCAGAACACCACGGTGATAATAAACGAGCGACGCCGCTCGGGCGCGTATTCAGCCACCAGCGTGCCGACGTTGGGCATCGCCGCTCCCAGTCCCAGACCGGTAAGGAAGCGGAACAGCATCATCTGTTCGATGTTTTGCGCCATGGCGGTCGCCAGCGTCCAGAGGCCAAAAAACAGCACGCTGAGCAGAATCATCACGCGGCGGCCGTAGCGATCGGCCAGCGGTCCAGCCACCATAGCACCCAGCGCCAGGCCAATCAGCGCCGCGCTGATCACCATCCCCAACTGATGATTGGTCACGCCCCAGCTGGCTTTCAGCGTCGGCGCGATAAAGCCCATCAGCGCGATATCCATGCCATCCAGCGCTACCACGACAAAGCACAGCGCAATTAAACGCTTCTGCCAGCTGCTTAACGCGCTCTGGTTGATGAGCTGGCGGACGTCAATGGCTTCAGCGCTGGTCACGGTACCACTCCTGCAGGATTATCACGAATAGGTCATCAGTTTTGGTAAAAAAAACGGCGCTTATGATAGCGCATCGTTAACAATAACGGGCAGGATTTTTAAGTGAAATTGAGAATTATTCAACATTTTACCCGCTAAGCTACTGATAACGCTGAGTACAGAAACGCGCCCGGACGCCCGGTTATTTATAAACCTAACCAATACAGCCACTTACTAAAACTTCTCACGCTGACTGTTTTTGTTAATATAATTTTGCAGGTAAGTTAACAGAATCTCGGTCAGCCACTTGCCGCTGACCACTCTGACTCATTACGCTGGCGTTTATGGACAAAAATCATCTCTTTAATCAGCGCATTCGTCTGCGCCATTTACACACCTTTGTGGCAGTCGCGCAACAGGGCACCCTGGGCCGCGCGGCGGAAACCCTCAATCTGAGTCAGCCGGCGCTGTCTAAAACGCTGAATGAGCTGGAGGAACTGGCGGGCGCACGTCTGTTTGAGCGCGGTCGCCTCGGTGCTCAGCTGACGACACTGGGAGAACAGTTCCTGACCCACGCGGTGAAAGTACTGGATGCGCTTAACCACGCCGGACAAAGTTTCAACTCGCCGGTTTCCGGACGCCCGATCGTGATCCGCCTTGGCGCCCTCACCACCGCCGCCATGGGGATGCTGCCGCAGATCCTGGATCGCTTCCACGAACAGCAGCCGAACACCACGGTACAGGTGGCCACGCTGCACAATAATGTGCTGCTGGCTGGCCTGCGCGCCGGGGAGTTTGATATTGGCATTGGCCGTATGGCGGACAGCGAAATGATGACCGGCCTGACCTACGAATTGCTGTTTCTCGAATCGCTCAAGCTGGTGGTGCGACCGGAGCATCCGCTCTTAAGTGACAACGTCACACTTTCCCGCGCCATGCAGTGGCCAGTGGTGATTTCGCCTGAAGGCACCGCGCCGCGGCGTATTGCCCAGCACATGCTGGATGAACAAGGCTGCTCGCTGCCGGGCAACTGTGTCGAAACCTCGTCCACCTCGCTGGCCCGCCAGTTGGCGCTGCGTTATGACTATGTGTGGTTTGTACCATCCGGCGCGGTGAAGGAAGATTTAAGTCACAATGCGCTCAGCGCACTGCCCATCGCATCGCCCGGCCCCGGCGAGCCGGTGGGCATTATTACCCGCAGCGGCCACTCGCTCTCGTTAAGCGCGGAAGTGCTGATGGCCACCATCCGCAAATTTCACAGTTAACGGCTGCGTTTGGCGTGGCGTTCGCGATTGTCGAGGCGCGCGCGATCGGTTTTGCGCAGCCCGACATAAACTGCACCGCTGCCACCGTGCTGCGGTTGCGCGCTGCAGAAGGTCTGAACGTCGTCAAATTGCCGCAGCCAGCGTGCCACGTAGCTGCGGACAATATTGGCGTGCGATTCATCATCCCGCCCTTTGCCATGAATAATCAGCAGATTGCGCAGGCCCTGTTTGCGCGCTTCCAGCATAAAGCTAAACAGCGATTGCCGGCAGGTCTCTACCGGCTGGCGTAACAGATTAAGACTGGCGTCCAGCGTATATTTGCCCAGCCGCAGCTTGTCGAGCACGCCCTGCTGAATGCCATCGGCTTTATATTCCAGCGGCGTGTCGCGCGGGATAATCTCAAGGAAGCCGCGCGTCAGGAAGTTTTCCGGTGCGTCGTCATGCGGCTGCTGGCGCGGCGCTTTAGTAGACGGCGCGCGCAGCCACTGGGTGTTGGCGCAATCTTTTAACGGGGTTACATCACCCATGGCATCGCGGAAAAGGTCTTCATCATCAAGGTTCATGGTGTTTTCCTCACGCCTGGTGGTGAATCGGGCGCAACATGCCACCCGAAAGCAAAATAGTAGCAAAGGTTATCGGCTATCACATCCGTCACTTTCTGCGCAGGATCAGGTTGTGTCCGGATGTAAATATGGAAAGAAAACGTTCCAGATCAAAAACCGGCTGGTAATTTGCAGCCATCAAAGCCGCGAATACCCAGCATTTGTGCGGTTTTGATCATTATTACTGCTCGGATGAGTTCACATGACAGAGAAAAATGTTAAAATTGACGACAGTCAATAATCATCGAGCGTACCTATATGATCCCGGAAAAACGCAGCATTCGACGTATTCAGTCTGGCGGTTGTGCCATCCACTGTCAGGATTGCAGTATCAGCCAGTTGTGTATTCCCTTCACGCTGAACGAACATGAACTGGATCAGCTGGACAATATTATTGAACGCAAAAAGCCGATTCAGAAAGGCCAGACGCTGTTCAAAGCCGGTGATGAACTGAAATCCCTTTATGCTATCCGCTCCGGCACCATTAAAAGTTACACCATTACCGAACAGGGTGATGAACAGATCACCGGTTTCCATCTGGCGGGCGATCTGGTGGGCTTTGACGCCATCGTCAGCGCGCATCATCCGAGCTTCGCTCAGGCGCTGGAAACGGCCATGGTGTGTGAAATCCCGTTTGAAACCCTCGACGATCTGTCCGGTAAAATGCCGGCGCTGCGTCAGCAGATGATGCGTCTGATGAGCGGCGAGATCAAAGGCGATCAGGATATGATCCTGCTGTTATCGAAGAAGAACGCGGAAGAGCGTCTGGCGGCGTTTATCTGGAACCTGTCGCGTCGCTTCGGCCAGCGCGGTTTCTCACAGCGTGAATTCCGCCTGACCATGACGCGCGGTGACATCGGTAACTATCTGGGACTCACCGTTGAAACCATCAGCCGTCTGCTGGGACGTTTCCAGAAAAGCGGCATGCTGGCGGTGAAAGGCAAATATATCACCATCGAAAACCATGCGCTGCTGGCTGAACTGGCCGGCCAGACCGATCAGGCAGCGTAACCGCCTACCGGGTCGATAAATGTTATTTTATTGATCCGGCAACAACTTTTCCGCTTCTGCCCTGCGCCATCTTAGGCTATCTTTAATCCAACTTCGCTTTGGTTTGAGGAGAGTGCCTTATGTCCCGGTATCAGCATATTCTGGTGGCGATTGATGCTCAGCAGGACGACCAGCCGGCGCTGCGGCGTGCGGTGTATCTCAATCAACGTATCGGCGGAAAAATCAAAGCCTTCCTGCCTATCTACGACTTCTCCTACGAAATGACCACCCTGCTGTCGCCCGACGAGCGCGTCAACATGCGCAAAGGGGTGATTAGCCAGCGTACCGAATGGATCCGCGAACAGGCGCAGGCCTATCTGGAAGCCGGCGTGGATATCGAGATCAAAGTGGTGTGGCATAACCGGCCGTACGAAGCCATCATTCAGGAAGTGCTGGCGCATCAGCATGATTTGGTCCTGAAGATGGCGCACCAGCACGATCGTCTGGAAGCGGTGATTTTTACCCCCACCGACTGGCACCTGCTGCGTAAGTGCCCGTGCCCGGTATGGATGGTAAAAGACCAGCCGTGGCCGGAAGGCGGCAAAGCGGTGGTGGCGGTAAACCTTGCCAGCGAGGAACCGCATCATGATGAGCTTAATCAAAAACTGATCCGCGAGACCACGCAGCTGGCTGAAATGGTGAATCACACCGAAGTGCATCTGGTGGGCGCCTATCCTGTCACGCCGATTAACATTGCCATCGAATTGCCGGATTTTGATCCCAGCGTCTATAACGATGCGATTCGCGGCCAGCACCTGGTGGCGATGAAAGCGCTGCGCCAGAAATTCTCCATCGGCGAGGAGTTCACTCACGTGGCGAAGGGCCTGCCGGAAGAAGTCATCCCTGATATCGCTTCGCATCTCGACGCCGGGATTGTGGTGCTGGGCACCATCGGTCGTACCGGTCTGTCAGCTGCGTTTCTCGGCAATACCGCTGAACAGGTGATCGATCACCTGCGCTGTGATTTGCTGGCGATCAAGCCGGATGATTTTAAATCGCCGATTGACCTCGACGATGAGGAAGATGAAGAGGATTAAATAACGCAGGGCGGCCATCCTGCGCCGCCCTGGTTTGAGCTTATCAGGGCGGTGACATCACCGCCCTTTCGTTTCTTACAGCGCGCGCAGAATGCCTTCGACGCTGGCTTTGGCATCGCCAAACAGCATTTGAGTGTTCTCTTTAAAGAACAGCGGGTTCTGCACCCCGGCATAGCCGGTGTTCATCGAGCGTTTGAACACGATGACGTTTTGCGCTTTCCACACTTCCAGCACCGGCATACCGGCAATCGGGCTGCGCGGATCGTCCTGGGCCGCCGGGTTGACGGTGTCGTTGGCACCGATAACCAGCACGGTGTCGGTATCGCTGAAATCATCGTTGATCTCATCCATCTCCAGCACCACATCGTACGGCACTTTGGCTTCCGCCAGCAGCACGTTCATGTGCCCCGGCAAACGACCGGCTACCGGGTGAATACCGAAACGCACCTTAATACCGCGCGCGCGCAGCTTCTCGGTGATCTCTGCCACCGGATACTGCGCCTGGGCGACCGCCATCCCGTAGCCCGGCGTGATGATCACTGAGGTCGAGTTTTTCAGCAGTTCTGCCGTCTCTTCCGCGTTGATTTCACGGTGTTCGCCCGCTTCTTCGCCCGCATCCGCACCGCTCACGTCAGTGCCGAACCCGCCAGCAATCACGCTGATAAAGGAACGGTTCATCGCTTTACACATAATGTACGACAGGATGGCACCGGAAGAGCCCACCAGCGCACCGGTGACGATCAGCAGGTCGTTGCTCAGCATAAAGCCCGCCGCCGCCGCCGCCCAGCCCGAATAGGAGTTGAGCATCGAGACCACCACCGGCATATCCGCACCGCCAATCGACGCCACCAGATGCCAGCCGAACACCAGCGCAATCACCGTCATAAGGAGCAGCGCAACGACCTGTGCAGCGGTGCTGTCGGTACGCACAAACCACAGCATCAGCAGGAATGAGACCACCAGCGCTGCCAGATTCATTTTATGGCGATGCGGCAGCATCAGCGCTTTTGAGGAGATCTTGCCGCGCAGTTTGCCAAATGCCACCACCGAACCGGTGAAGGTCACCGCGCCGATAAAGATGCCGAGGAACACTTCGGTCAGATGGATATTTTCCATCACCGCCGACAGTCCTGGCGCGTGATCAAGGTAGCTGTTAAACCCGACCAGCACCGCCGCCAGACCGACAAAGCTGTGCAAAATCGCCACCAGCTCCGGCATTTCGGTCATTTCGACTTTCTTCGCCAGACGCACGCCAATCGCACCGCCAATCACCATCGCCAGCAGAATCCACGCCACGTGGCCGCTGTGCGGACCAAAAATGGTGGCGAGCAGCGCCAGCGCCATGCCGCTGATACCAAAAATATTGCCCTGCTTTGAGGTCTCATGCTTCGAGAGCCCGGCCAGGCTGAAAATAAACAGAATTGCGGCAACAATGTATGCTGCAGTCACTAATCCGCCAGACATGTTGTTACCCCTTAATTCTTACGAAACATTTTCAGCATGCGCTGGGTGACGGTGAAACCACCGAAGATATTAATGCTGGCAATCAGGACGGCGATAAACGCCAGGAAGGTGACCCAGCCGCCATGGCCCATCTGCAGCACCGCGCCCACCACAATAATGCCGGAGATGGCGTTGGTGACGGACATTAACGGCGTATGCAGCGCGTGACTGACGTTCCACACCACGTAATACCCGACGACGCAGGCCAGCGCGAACACGGTGAAGTGCGACAGGAATTCCGCTGGCGCGACGTTGGCCAGGCAGCCGAACAGCACTACCGCGAGCGCCAGCAGCAGATATTTGCGCCACGGCGCAGCGGGCTTCTCTGCCGCTTTCACCTGCGGCTGTGCGGCAGGTTTTGCGGCCTGTGGCGCAGCAGAGACCTGAATCGGTGGCGCAGGCCAGGTCACTTCGCCGTCACGAATTACCGTGACGCCGCGCACCACGACATCGTCAAAATCAACCACGATCTCGCCGTTTTTCTCTTTACACAGCAGCTTCAGCAGGTTCACCAGGTTGGTGCCATACAGCTGCGAGGACTGCGTTGGCAGCCGGCTCGGCAGATCGGTGTAGCCGATGATTTTGACGCCGTTGTCGCTCAGCGTGACGCGGTCGGCGACAGTCAGATCGCAGTTACCGCCGGTGGCTGCCGCCAGATCAACAATCACGCTGCCCGGCTTCATGCTGGCCACCATCTCTGCGGTGATCAGCTTCGGTGCCGGCTTGCCCGGGATCAGCGCGGTGGTGACGATAATGTCCACTTCCTGCGCCTGTGCCGCGAACAGCGCCATTTCCGCCTTGATAAAGGCCTCGGACATCACTTTGGCGTAACCGTCGCCGCTGCCCGCTTCCTCTTGAAAGTCGAGTTCAAGGAACTCGGCGCCCATACTCTGCACCTGCTCCTTCACTTCCGGACGGGTGTCGAAGGCGCGCACGATGGCACCGAGGCTGCCCGCCGCGCCAATCGCCGCCAGACCGGCCACGCCAGCCCCGATGACCATCACTTTGGCCGGTGGCACTTTACCGGCGGCGGTGATTTGCCCGGTGAAGAAGCGGCCAAACTCATGGGCTGCTTCGACAATGGCACGGTAACCGGCGATGTTCGCCATCGAGCTGAGCGCATCCAGCGACTGCGCGCGTGAAATACGCGGTACGGAATCCATCGCCATTACGGTGATGTTGCGTGCGGCTAATTTCTCCAGCAGCGCCGGGTTCTGTGCTGGCCAGATAAAGCTCACCAGCGTACTGCCCGCGCGCATCAGGGCGATCTCGCTGTCGTCTGGCGCGTTCACCTTCAGCACGATGTCGGACTGCCAGACATCCTGCGGATGACTGATGCTGGCACCGGCGGCGATAAAACTGTCATCATCAAAGCTGGCGCGCAGACCGGCGCCCTGCTCAACGGTGACGCTGAATCCCAGCTTAACGAGCTGCTCAACGGTCTTTGGCGTCGCTGCGACGCGGGACTCGTTAGCTAACCGCTCTTTGGGTATCCCAATTAACATACTGTTTCCTTTCCATGATTAAAGGATGAGGTTCTGTAAGGGGCACATGCTTAAAAGCCGAAACGCTGTTTCAGCTTTTTATGAGCGAAATGCACTATGTAACAAAGTCTTTATAACCTACTGAAAATGCCCAGGACGATCTAGCGCCATAACGCACACTTATGACATTCACACAGATATTCAGATGCCAGCGATGAATACCGCGGGATGCGACCAGGTTTGCGGCATTATGGAAAATAATCTGCTGTGCCTAATCGTGTCATGACGAATTAACTGTTTTTAAAAACCTATATTTAACAATGCGTTAACTATTATGGTACTAAGCGATACCGGTTAAAGCGGTAAGCTGACCAAAAAAAAGCCATAACAGCGAAAGATGACAGGCCGATGAATAAAATGCTGGGATTGTCAATGTTATGCGCATAAATTGGCTGAGACAGGCCGATTATTACATGCAATAATCAGCGGCTAATCTGTTATACATCAAGAGTCCAGCACGTTTTCGTACTCAATTTGCGTAAGGCGAAGGATCATTTTTATGAAGCTGAAGAACACCATTCTGGCGTCGACCCTGTTATCACTGCTGGCAGCCAATGCGTTTGCTGCCAAAGAGTTAACGCCAGAACAAGCGGCCGCGTTAAAACCATTCGAACGTATCAATATTAGCGGCCGTTTTAATGCAATTGGCGATGCAACAGACGCCGTGTCTAAAGCCGCCGACGCCAAAGGCGCGGACTCTTTCTACGTGCAGGGCATCAACGACAGCAACGGTAACGGTGGCAACTGGCGCGTTACCGCCGATCTGTACAAAGCCAATGCAGCGAAAGTGGAACAAAGCACGCAATACCGGATGTTCAACGGAGTGAAAGAACTGCCGAAGGCGGAAGCATATCGCCTTGAGCCGTTTGACACCGTCTCCGTCAGCGGCTTCTTCTCCAGCCAGCCGGACGTGAACGAAGCCATCGCCAAAGCGGCGAAAAACAAAGGCGCGGCCTCCTTCTTTATTGTGCGTCAGGTGGATGCTAACAACGGTGGCAACCAGTACGTGACCGCCTACGTGTATAAAGCCGATGCCAAAGCGCGCGTGGTGCAGGATACATCTGACTCCATTCCGGCTGATTCAGAAGCCGGTAAAGCAGCCCTGGCTGCGGGCGGCGCAGCGGCGAAGAAAGTGGCAATCCCTGGCGTTGCTTCCTCAGATACGCCAAGCACCAGCGTGGGTCGTTTCTTTGAAACCCAAAGCTCTACCGGTCAGCGTTATACTGTGACGCAGCCGGATGGCCGCAGCGTGCAGGAAGTCAATGCGATCACGGCCGCACAGATGCAGCCGTTTGACACCATCTCCTTCTCCGATCACTTTGGCACGCCAACCGAGATCTCAGAAGCCGTGGGCAAACGCGCCATCGCCAAAGGCGCGAAGTACTATCACATTACGCGCCAGTGGCAGAACCAGAGCGGCGGCAACCTGACCGTTACCGCTGACCTGTTTAAATAATCCCCGCGCAGGGCGGCGACCGTCGCCCTGCCGTTTGCATAATCCGTGTGCAAATCTGCATAGTCTTGCATTGCCTTCACCGTTCGCTCTCCGTAAAATCTGCCGCCTGTTTTCAGGGTATTCCGTTTTAAACGGGACTGATTGCCACGTTACACTCTGGCTGAACAACTACTACCCAGCACACTCTGCTGCTCAGGAATGGCGTTTTGGATAAAAAATTAGGTCTTAGCGCGCTCACTGCGCTGGTGCTCAGCTCGATGCTCGGCGCGGGCGTCTTTAGCCTGCCACAAAATATGGCGGCGGTTGCCGGTCCGGCGGCGCTACTGATCGGCTGGCTGATCACCGGTGTCGGTATCCTCTTTCTGTCGCTGGCGATGTTGCTGCTGACGCGTCTGCGCCCGGAACTGGATGGCGGCATCTTCACCTACGCGCGCGCCGGCTTCGGCGAGCTGACCGGCTTCTGCTCGGCCTGGGGTTACTGGCTGTGTGCGGTGATTGCCAACGTCTCGTATCTGGTAATTGTGTTTTCAGCGCTGAGCTTCTTTACCGATACGCCGGATCGCATCGTGTTTGGCGATGGCAACACCTGGCAGGCGATGCTTGGCGCTTCCGTGCTGCTGTGGCTGGTGCACTGGCTGGTGCTGCGCGGCGTACAGACCGCGGCCAGCATCAACCTGCTGGCGACGCTGGGCAAACTGGTGCCGCTGCTGCTGTTCGTGGTGCTGGCGCTGCTGGCGTTTAATTACGATCGCTTCCGTTTTGACTTTGATGGCGCGGCGCTCGGCCAGCCGCTGTGGCAGCAGGTTAAACAGACCATGCTGATCACCCTGTGGGTATTTATTGGCGTGGAAGGCGCGGTGGTGGTCTCTGCCCGCGCGCGCCACAAGAAAGATGTCGGGCGCGCCACGCTGCTGGCGGTGCTGGCCGCGCTGCTGGTCTATCTGCTGGTGACGCTGCTGTCGCTTGGCGTGGTGCCGCGTGCGGAACTGGCGCAGATGCGCAATCCGTCGATGGCCGGTCTGATGGAACGGCTGCTCGGTCACTGGGGCGATGCGGTGATTGCGGTTGGCCTGATTATCTCGGTATGCGGGGCCTATCTCAGCTGGACCATTATGGCGGCAGAAGTCCCGTTCCTCGCCGCGCAGCAGGGCGCGTTTCCGCGCAGCATTGCCCGGCAAAACCGCCATAACGCGCCGGCGGCGTCGCTGTGGCTGACCAACGGTAGCGTGCAGGTGTGCCTGATTCTGATTGCGGTTACCGGCGCGGATTACAACACACTGCTGACCATCGCCTCAGAAATGATCCTCGTGCCCTATTTGCTGGTCGGTCTGTTTCTGGTGAAAGTGGTGCGCGGTCAGCATAAACCGCTGGCCCTGCTGACGGGCCTCGGTGCCAGCGCCTATGGGCTCTGGCTGCTGTACGCCTCGGGGCCGCTGCATCTGCTGTTGTCGGTGGTGCTTTACGCGCCGGGTCTGCTGCTATTCCTGTATGCACGACGCGGTGGCCGCGGCGACCAACCGCTGTTTGCGCTGGAGCGCATCGCCATCGTGCTGTTAATTGCCGCCTCACTGCCCGCGCTGTGGCAGCTGACGCGCTAATCAGTGCGGTTGTAAGGGAATGGAAACGCACAGCAGATCGTTCTGCTGTGTCAGATTGAGCGGCTTGCGGTATTCCAGATGGATGGCGTCAAGCTGCTCAGCGGACAGCGGATAAGGCAACTGAATATCGAAGCGGCTGATGTGCTGCTGTTCGGCCAGGGTGATCAGTCGGGCGATGTTAATTTCGTCGCTGACCTGGGTTGAAATGATTTGTAATGCTAATTCTTTCAGATGGTCGTCGCTGGCCTGTAAACTGTGCCCGGACTTGCGCGTCACCATGCCAAAAATTGGCATCACGCCGTAAATGGCATCGACAAAGCTCCAGCGTTTTTTGCAGGAAGCGGAAAGGAAGTCACTGTAGTTGAAGCAGATGCGGTCACTGTATCCGGCTGAAGCCAGCTCTTTATCAGACACCCTCGCACTCCTCCTGTTTTCAGTACGATTCCGAACCTTGCGCCAGAACGCGCCGGTAATAATGGCACATTTCACGGTGTACATACCAGTAAGACAAGGATAATTCGTGCGGTAGCGTAGAGCTCAGGACCAGGAAAAGCTATGCTGCTGACATTCTCAGCCATGACAGAGCATTATGAACAAAATTGTCTATGTGGAAGATGAGCCGGAAGTCGGCGAACTGATTGCGGCTTATCTTGGCCGCCACGATATTGAGGTGCTGGTTGAGACGCGCGGCGATCGCGCGGAAGCGACCATTCTCGCCGCCGATCCGGATCTGGTATTACTGGATATCATGCTGCCGGGCAAAGATGGCATGACGCTGTGCCGCGATTTGCGTGCGCACTGGCAGGGACCGATTGTGCTGCTGACCTCGCTCGACAGCGACATGAACCACATTCTGGCGCTGGAGATGGGCGCCAATGACTATATTCTGAAAACCACGCCGCCGGCGGTGCTGCTGGCGCGTCTGCGCCTGCATCTGCGCCAGGCGCACGTGGCCAAACCGGAAGCCGCACCCGCCGTGCAGAGCTCGCAAAAGGTGCTGCGGTTTGGTTCACTCACCATTGATGCACTCAACCGCCAGGTGATCCTGTTCGACGAACCGATCACCCTTTCGACCGCCGATTTTGACCTGCTGTGGGAGCTGGCGAGCCACGCCGGAGAAATTCTCGACCGTGACGCGTTGCTGAAAACCCTGCGCGGCGTGAGCTATGACGGCATGGATCGCAGCATCGACGTCGCCATTTCACGCCTGCGCAAGAAACTGTACGACAGCGCCACCGAGCCGTTCCGCATCAAAACCATCCGTAACAAAGGCTATCTGTTCGCGCCGCAGGCCTGGGATACCCGCTCCTGATGAGAAAGCTCTTCATTCAGTTCTATCTGCTGCTGTTCGTCTGCTTCCTGGTGATGACGCTGCTGGTGGGTCTGGTGTACAAATTCACCGCCGAGCGCGCCGGACGCCAGTCGATGAACGATCTGATGGCCAGCTCGCTGTTTCTGATGCGCAGCGAGCTGCGTGAGATCCCGCCGCGCGACTGGAATAAAACCATCCGCAACCTCGATCTCGATTTATCCTTTGAGCTGCACATCGAACCGATGAGCAAATATCAGCTGGACGAAGCCGACATGAAGCGGCTGCGCGCCGGTGAGATCGTCGCCCTTGACGATCAGTACACCTTCCTGCAGCACATCCCGCGCAGCCACTATGTGCTGTCGGTCGGACCGATTCCTTACCTGTTTTATCTGCACCAGATGCGCATCCTTGATATCGCCCTGCTGGCGTTTATTGGCATGTCGCTGGCGCTGCCGGTGTTCATCTGGCTGCGGCCTCACTGGCAGGAGATGCAGCGGCTGGAGAAAGCGGCTCAGCGCTTTGGTCGCGGCGAGCTTGACGTGCGCACCCATTTTGAAAACACCTCCAGCCTGCACAGCCTTGGCGTGGCGTTCAACCAGATGGCGGACAACATCAATACGCTGGTGGCGAGTAAAAAACAGCTGATTGATGGTATCGCGCACGAGCTGCGCACGCCGCTGGTCCGGTTGCGATACCGGCTGGAGATGAGTGAAAACCTCAGCGCGGCAGAATCCGCGGCGCTGAACCGTGACGTCGGCCAGCTGGAGAGCCTGATTGAGGAGCTGCTGACCTATGCGCGCCTCGACCGGCCGCGCGTTGACCTCAATCTGCAATCTTTCGATCTGGCCCAGTGGCTGCGCGTGCACATCGCTGACGTGCAGACCATGAATCCGCAAACGCACATTACGCTGGATATTCCGCAGCTGGAAAACATTGGCGCGGCAGATACGCGCCTGATGGAGCGCGTGCTGGATAACCTCGTGAATAACGCCCTGCGCTATGCGCAGCAGCGGCTGCGCGTCAGCCTGTGGTTTGACGGCGCCATCGGCAATCTGCAGGTTGAAGATGATGGTCCGGGCATTCCGCCGGATGAACGCCAGCGGGTATTCGAGCCTTTCGTACGGCTCGATCCCAGCCGCGATCGCGCCACCGGCGGCTGCGGCCTCGGTCTGGCGATTGTGCACTCTATTGCGCAGGCGCTGCAGGGCCAGGTCTCGATTGAGAGCAGTCCGCTGGGCGGCGCTTGCGTGCGCTTCTGCTGGCCGGTTGATCTCCCCCTGCGCGACGTGACGCCGCGCTTACCTTCATAAGGAGCTTGTTACATGACTGCAGCTTATCAGGAACTTAGCCGCACTTTTCAGCGCCTGGCGCGTTTTGGCCATCTGGGCGCGATTGCCGGCGTGGATATGCAAACCACCATGCCGCCGGGCGGCAGCCAGGCGCGTGGAGAAGCGATGGCGGAGCTGAGCGTATTTATGCACGAGCTGCTGACCGACAAGCGCCTCGGCGGGCTGTTTGACGCCGCCGGACAGGAGTCGCTGAACGATGTGGAGCAGGCCAATCTGGGCGAAATGCAGCGCGCGTGGCGCCAGGCAACGCTGCTGCCGGCCTCGCTGGTGGAAGCCAAATCGCTGGCCGGCTCGCGCTGTGAACACGCGTGGCGCAGTCAGCGTCCGGCCAACGACTGGCAGGGCTTCAGCGCTAACCTGAAAGAAGTGGTGAAGCTGAGCCGCGAAGAGGCACAGCTGCGCGCCGATGCGCTCGGCGTATCACGCTACGATGCGCTGCTGGATGTGTTTGAGCCAGGCATGACCAGCGCGCAGCTCGACAGCACCTTTGGCGATCTGAAAAGCTGGCTACCGGATCTGCTGCAAAAAGCGGTAGCCCGCCAGCAGGCAACGCCGATTGCCCAGCCGGTCGGCCCCTTCGCCATCGAATCACAAAAGCAGCTCGGCCTGAGCGTGATGGCGACGTTAGGGTTTGATTTTAATCACGGCCGCCTGGACGTGAGCGCGCACCCGTTCTGCGGCGGCGTACCGGAAGATGTGCGTATCACTACGCGCTACAACGAAAATGATTTTCTCAGCGCGCTGATGGGCGTGATCCACGAAACCGGCCATGCGCGCTATGAGCAGAATCTGCCACAGCAGTGGCGCGGACAGCCGGTGGCGCTGGCGCGCTCGACCGCGATGCATGAATCGCAGAGCCTGTTTATGGAGATGCAGCTGGGTCGCAGTCACGCCTTCCTGCAGCATATTCATCCCCAGGTGGTGGCGCTGATGGGCGACCAGCCGGCGCTGGAGCGCAACAACTTTATTCGGCTGACCCAGCGCGTGAAGCCGGGCTTTATTCGCGTCGATGCCGATGAGCTGAGCTATCCGGCCCATGTGATTTTACGTTACGAAATCGAGCGGGCGCTGATTGAAGGCGAGATTGAGGTCGAGGATATTCCGGCGCTGTGGGATGAAAAAATGCAGCAGTCGCTGGGTATCGATACGCGCGGCAACTACCGCGACGGCTGTATGCAGGATATTCACTGGACCGACGGCGCCTTCGGCTACTTCCCGACCTACACGCTGGGCGCGATGTACGCCGCTCAGCTGTTCCAGGCGGTAAAACGCGCAATTCCGCAGGTGGACGAATTGATTCAGCAAGGCGAACTGCAACCGGTGTTTGACTGGCTGCAGCAGAACATCTGGCAGCACGGCAGCCGCTTCCCGACGCAGCAGCTGCTGATCAATGCCACTGGCGAAGCGCTCAATCCACACTATTTCCGTCAGCATCTGGAACAGCGTTATCTCTCTGCCTGATTCGTGCGGCGGCCTGCCCGGCCGCCGTTTTTTCCGCGGAGCGTGGTCCGCAACTATTCCCGCCCTGCCCGGTTTTCCTGCTTTGTACAATCCGTTACACGCCGATACCATTCCCTCACTGAAGGCGCGAATTGTTTTACATATAGTGCATTCACCGGCCCCGCAGTGGGCTACACATGAAAAAATAGTTCGAGGGTTTTGCAATGAAAAAATTATTTGCGCTGGTGATCGCCGCTGCTATGGGTCTGTCTTCTGTAGCCTTCGCTGCTGAGACAACAACTGCTGCTCCTGCTGCTGCTGCAACTACCGCTGCACCGGCTAAGCACAAAGCTGTTCACCACAAAAAAGCCGCTGCTCAGAAAGCGCAGGCTGCCAAAAAGCACAAGAAAGTAGAGAAGAAAGCAACAGCGGCTCAGAAAGCGCAGGCGGCTAAAAAGCACCACAAGAAAGCCACCAAACCAGCTGCTCAGAAAGCCCAGGCCGCTAAAAAGCACCACAAGAAAGCCACCAAGCCAGCGGCTCAGAAAGCCCAGGCTGCTAAAAAACACCACAAAGCCACCAAGCCAGCTGCACAGAAAGCTCAGGCTGCTAAAAAGCACCACAAAAAAGTAACCAAACCTGCTGCTCAGAAAGCTCAGGCTGCTAAAAAGCACCACAAAGCGAAAAAAGCTGCTAAATAAGGTTGCCTTGCGCGCCAACACCGCATTAATGATTGAAAACACCCGGTTCTGCCGGGTGTTTATTTACTGGAGTAGCGAAAAATGGTGCGTCGCTATCGCTTCGAAATTATCCTGATTGTCATGATTCTGTGCGGCATTATTGCGGCCAGCTTTTTTATCTAGTCGTTGTAGCGTGCTGATTACTACAATATTTCTCCCTTTTTTACCGCTCACCGACTATAGTTATCGCTCAAGCGTGATGACCATAACCTCTATTTATTCTCGCCATTGAGAGAACTATGCGCCTGGCTATCCTGTTATTTGTAGGTCTTTTTAGCTTTAACCTCACAGCCCATGCCGATGATGAAGACGGCCCCAGCCCGGAAGAGATTAAGACCCTGTTCTTCGGCAAAGATCATCGTAAAGCCATTACCGACGTCAGTGCGGCGCCGTGGGATGCCATTGGTCAGTTAGAGACGGAAAGCGGCAATTTGTGCAGTGCCACGTTGATTTCGGCCCATCTGGCGCTGACGGCCGGACACTGCTTACTGACGCCCCCGGGCAAATTCGACAAGCCGGTCGCGCTGCGCTTTATGGCGGGTGCCAAAGGCTGGCGTTACGAAATTCATGATATTGACGCGCGCGTGGAGTCTTCGCTGGCGCGGCGTCTGCAGGCGGATGGTGAAGGCTGGATCGTGCCGCCAGACGCGGCACCTTACGATTACGGCCTGGTGATTCTGCACAATCCGCCGTCCGGTATCGTGCCGATTCCGCTGTTTGACGGTTCGCGCAGCGATTTAACCGCCGCGCTGAAAACCACCGACCGCAAAGTGACACAGGCCGGTTATCCCGCTGACCATCTGGATACGCTCTACTCGCACAGCGATTGCCTGATCACCGGCTGGGCGCAGCGTGCCGTGCTGTCGCACCAGTGCGACACCCTGCCCGGCGACAGCGGTTCACCGCTGCTGCTGAAGCGTGACGGCGAGTGGCAGCTGATTGCGGTACAGAGCTCGGCGCCGGCACCGGCCGATCGTTATCGCGCCGATAACCGCGCCATCGCCGTCACATCCTTTAAAGATAAGCTGGAAGCGCTGGCGCAATAAGTCAGCCCAGCTGCTCCATCGCCTGCAGGATACGTTTGTCGGAGATGGGATACGGCGTGCCCAGCTGCTGCGCAAAATAACTGATGCGCAGCTCTTCCAGCATCCAGCGGATCGCCTGAACCTCTTCATCGTCCTGACGCTGCGGCGGCAGCTTGTTGCGCCAGCTTTGCCACGCCTGCTCCACCGCCTGCACTTTCAGCATCCGCGCCCGATCGCTGTGCGGATCAACCGGCAGCTTCTCCAGCCGGCGCTCAATACCGTTCAGATAGCGCAGGGTGTCACCCAGCCGCTGATAGCCGTTGCCGGTGACAAAACCGCGATACACCAGGTCGCTCAGCTGCGTTTTGATATCCGCCAGCGCCAGTGCCAGCGTCATGTCCACCCGCCCCTTGAGGAACTTGTTGATGTTGAACACGCTGGTGAGAATCTGCTCGACCTGGCTGGCGATGGTCACCACCGTGTCGTTGAGTTCAGCGCGTACTTTATCGCGCAGCTGCTCGAAGTTTTCCTGCTGCCACGCCGGCCCACCGGCGTCCGCCATCAGCTTATCCACGCTGCAGGCGATACAGTCATCTATCAGCTCCAGCACTTTGCCGTACGGATTAAAATAGAGCCCGAGCTTGGCTTTGTTTGGCAGCTTCTCGTGCAGATACTTGATCGGCGAAGGGATGTTCAGCAGCAATAACCGCCGCTGGCCGCGCCACATCATCTTCTGCTGCTCGCGTTCACTGTCAAACAGGCGAATCGCGACGCTGTCTTTTTCATCCACCAGCGCCGGCCAGGCTTTGACCTGATAGTTGCCGCGCTTCTGCTCGTAGCTTTGCGGCAGATCGCCGAAGCTCCACAAATGCAGCCCGCGCTGTTCCAGCCCGTCATCCGCCACGTTGGACAGCGTCTCCTGCACCTTGCCTTTCAGCACCTGCTTCAGCTGATGCAGGTCTTTGCCTTCCTGCAGCTTCCGGTTGTGCTCATCCACCACGCGGAAGGTCATTTTCAGGTGATCGGGCACCTGATCCCACTGCCAGGCGTCGCGCTCAATGGTGACGCCAGACATGCGGCGGAACTCACGCTCCAGCGCATCCAGCAGCGGCTGCTCCAGCGCCGTCACGCGGCCAAGGAAGGCTTCGGCATAGTTGGGCGCCGGCACAAAGTTGCGCCGCACCGGCTTGGGCAGCGACTTAATTAGCGCGATGATCAGCTCGCGGCGCACGCCGGGGATCTGCCACTCGAAGCCGGCTTCGTCGACCTGGTTGAGCAGCGGCAGCGGGATGTGCACCGTCACACCATCCGCATCGGCCCCCGGTTCGAACTGGTAGCTGAGCTTCAGTTTCAGGTTGCCCTGATACCAGAAGTTCGGGTAATCCAGCTGGCTGACCTTCTCCGCGCCGTCTTTGATCAGCATCTGCTTATCAAAGCTCAGCAGATCCGGATTGTCCTTACTGGCCTGTTTCCACCAGCTGTCAAAGTGCCGCGCTGAGACCACCTCGCTGCCAATGCGGCGATCGTAAAACGCAAACAGCGTCTCGTCATCGACTAAAATGTCGCGCCGCCGCGATTTGTGCTCCAGATCCTCGATTTCACTGCGCAGTTTCAGGTTGTTGCGGAAAAAGGCGTGACGCGTCTGCCAGTCGCCCTCCACCAGCGCATGGCGAATAAACAACTCCCGGCTGAGCTGCGGATCGATGCGGCTGTAATTGACCTTACGCGCCTGCACAATCGGCAGCCCGTACAGCGTAACTTTCTCGGTGGCCATGACTGCGCCCTGCGCTTTCTCCCAGTGCGGTTCACTGTAGCTACGCTTCAGCAGATGCTGGGCCAGCGGTTCGATCCACTCCGGATCGATGCGCGCCGCAACGCGGCCCCACAGGCGGCTGGTTTCCACCAGTTCCGCCACCACGGTCCATTTTGGCGGCTTCTTAAACAGCCCGGAACCGGGGAAAATAGCGAAACGCGCGTTGCGTGCGCCGGTAAAATCCTGTTTTTCCGCATCTTTCTGACCGATGTGCGACAGTAAACCGGTGAGAAGCGCGCAGTGCACTTCGCGGTACGGTGCCGGCTCGCTGTTGAGCGGCATGCCCAGTTCCCGCACCACCTGACGCAGTTGGGTGTAGATGTCCTGCCATTCGCGCACGCGCAGGTAATTGAGATAATCGCTTTTACACTGGCGGCGGAACTGGTTGCCGGACAGTGCTTTCTGCTGTTCCTGCAGGTAGTTCCACAGATTAACAAAGGCGAGAAAGTCCGACTCTTTGTCGGCAAAACGCCGGTGTTTCTCGTCAGATGCCTGCTGTTTCTCCACCGGACGCTCGCGCGGATCCTGAATCGAAAGCGCAGCGGCAATAATCATCACTTCGCGCACGCAGCCAAATTTCTGCGCTTCCAGCACCATGCGCGCCAGCCGCGGATCGACCGGCAACTGTGCCAGGCTACGCCCGGACGGCGTCAGTTTGTACGCACCTTCCTCGCTCAGGGTAATCGCGCCGAGCTCCTCCAGCAGGCGCACGCCGTCCTGAATGTTGCGCTTATCCGGCGCTTCGACAAACGGGAATGCGGCGATGTCGCCCAGTCCAAGTGCCGTCATCTGCAAAATCACCGACGCCAGGTTGGTACGCAGAATTTCCGGGTCAGTAAACGCCGGGCGGCTGAGGAAATCATCCTCCGAATAGAGACGGATACAGATCCCTTCCGACACGCGGCCGCAGCGCCCTTTGCGCTGGTTAGCCGACGCCTGAGAGATCGGCTCGATCGGCAGACGCTGCACTTTGGTCCGGTAGCTGTAACGGCTAATACGCGCGGTGCCCGGATCGATGACATATTTAATGCCCGGCACGGTGAGCGAGGTCTCAGCGACGTTGGTCGCCAGCACAATGCGGCGGCCGCTGTGCGCCTGGAACACCCGGTTCTGTTCGGCGTTGGACAGGCGCGCATAGAGCGGCAGAATCTCGGT
>NZ_VOQX01000032.1:0-53953 GCF_016643525.1 Pantoea sp. Morm
AGCGGCGGCACAGCTCGCGGATGTTCGCCCCGTCTTGCGAGGCGAACAGAACAAACTCAGTACGTAATGACATGGTATCTCTCGCATCCCAGGGCATAAGCGACTCCATAAACGGGTTCTTATGCCTAAGTTGTAAGTGTCTACCATGTCCCCGAACAAGTGTTCACGATGTCCCCGGACTGTACACCCGCTCGCGGGAGAGGGAACCGATCAAGCGGGTATCAGGCTTTGTTTATTGCCTTAATCACTGCTTTACCCATCTTGTCGCAAGGCGAGCACGGTTTTCTCCCTCTCCCGCGGGCGGGAGAGGGCCGGGGTGAGGGAAACGGGCGCAGAGAGCCTGCCAGACTCAATCAGCAAAAAACCAGTACCCGCTGTTCACCAGTGCCGCCAGCTGAGCCAGCAGCGAAGGGTCATCCAGCGCATCGCCGAAATCTTCCAGCGTCAATACGTGTTTGTGTGCCAGCGCAGCCAGTACCGACGGATGCGCGCACTCAACGCGCTCACCGTTGACGTACACCGCGTCGCCCAGCGTCAGCACGCGCAGGCCGCCGAGGCGCGTCAGCGCATCACCCTGCTGCAGCGCGTCATAAATCTCATCCGGCTGATACGGCGGTTCCGGCGGTGCCACATCCAGCTCGTGACGCGACTGGGAAATAAATTCGCCAAACCACTGGTTAAACTGCTCCGGCTGATTAATCACATCCAGCATTACCTTGCGGATCCCTTCTACTTCCGACGGCAGAATCTGCGATGGGCAGTCACGCGCTGGCACATCCGGATCGCTGAAGCGGTAGCTGCCCAGCTCATGCGCCAGCATGTAGTCAGCAAAGCCGCTGATCAGCTCGCGTCCGTTAGGTGCGCGGAAGCCGACTGAATAGTTGAGCGCGTTCTCCAGCGAATAGCCTTCGTGTGGGAAACCCGGGGGAATATAGAGGATGTCGCCCGGTTCCAGCTCTTCATCGATGATGGCGTCGAACGGTTCAACCTGCAGCAGATCCGGATGCGGGCAGTGCTGTTTCATCGGCACTTTTTCGCCCACGCGCCAGCGACGGCGGCCAGTGCCCTGAATAATAAACACGTCGTATTGATCAAAGTGCGGGCCTACGCCGCCGCCGGGCACAGCGAAGGAGATCATCAGGTCGTCGATACGCCAGTCGGGCAGAAAGCGGAACGGGCGCATCAGCGCAGCAGAAGGTTCATGCCAGTGGTTCACCGCCTGTACCAGCAGCGACCAGTTGCTTTCACCCAGGTGATCGTAGCTTTCAAACGGACCATGGCTGACCTGCCACTTGCCGTTGTTGTGGCTGACGAGGCGGCTGTCCACCTCGTTTTCCATTGCCAGACCGGCCAGCTCATCCGGAGAAATCGGATCAATGAAGTTTTTGAAACCCCGTTTCAGCACCACCGGGCGTTTTTGCCAGTAGCGCTGAATAAAGTCGGGCCAGTTGATGTCGAGCTGATAGTCCATGCGAGGATTCCGGTTAGGGCCATAATTGCTGCCAAGTATAACAGCCCGCGTCCGGTTCTACTCGCGGTGATGTTCAACTTCCTGCCGCTGAAAAATCACCTCCATGCGGGCGCCGCCGAGCGGGCTGGTCGTGGCGATTACCTGACCGGCATACTGCTCGAGAATATCGCGCACTACCGCCAGTCCCAGTCCCTGACCGGGACGCAGCGTATCGGCACGCTGGCCGCGCACAAAGATCAGATCGCGCTTGCTTTCGGGAATGCCGGGGCCGTCGTCATCAATGAACAGATGCAGCGCGTTTTCCGTCTGGCGCGCGCTGACCTCAATAAATTCGAGGCAGTATTTGCAGGCGTTATCCAGCACGTTGCCCAGCACTTCCATAAAGTCATTTTGATCGCCGATAAAGGTCAGCTCCGGCGAAATATCCAGCGTGATCTCAACGCCCTTGCGCTGATACACCTTATTGAGCGCGGAACACAGGCTATCCAGCAGGGCCGAGACCGAATGCAGATCGCGCTGCAGCGGGTTGTGATCCGCCTGCATACTGGCGCGATGCAGGTAGTAGCCAATCTGCTGCGAGATGCGGCTGATCTGTTCGAGCATGACCGGCTCAGCCTGTTCGATGGTCAGCTCTTTGCCACCGCGCAGCGAGCGCAGCGTGCTTTGCAGCACCGCCAGCGGCGTTTTCAGGCTGTGCGTCAAATCCGACAGCGTGGTGCGATAGCGCGTGTAGCGCTGCCGTTCGTTGGTGAGCAACAGATTGAGGTTGCGCACCAGGCTGCGCAGTTCCTGCGGCGGGTTGTCGTCGAGATTTTCCCGGTGACCGGTTTCCAGCTCGCGCACCTGCGAAGTCAGGTGGCCAATCGGACGCAGGCTCCAGTGTGCCGCCAGCCACAGCAGCGGAATCACCAGCAGCAGATTGGCCGCCAGCACATAGCTAAACCACGACCACACCACGTCTGAGTGCTGCAGCTCCTGCGGGATCGAGTCCACCACTACAATGGTCAGCGCCGGCAAATTGGTGGTCGCGTCGTAGCGGTTCACTGCCACCGAGTGGGTGAAGGTGTCGTTGCTGTCACTGTCCAGCGCGTGCAGCCGCTGCTGTGCCTGCGGATTGTTACCCATCGCCGCCATACTGGTGCGATTGCTGGTATCGATCTCGTAAAAGTCTGGCTTCATCAGCCAGTCGCGGCGAATGTTTTTGCGGATTTCCGGCACGTCGCGCTGCTGCCACAGCAGCTTACCGCGCTCGTCATAGATGAACACCAGCGTCGGGAAATTGAGCGTCATGCGTTCCGGCTGGGCGATGGTGAGCTTGTTGTCTTTCCACTGCGCGAGGGTAAAGAACAGATTGCTCTCGCCGCGCATCACGCGATAGGTATTTTTATCAAAGCTGACGACGTAGCCAATGACCGCCACCATGCCATACGACAGCGACAAAAACAGCACGATCGCCGCCGTCGCCAGCAGAAAACGCGCGCGTAAAGAGAAAGGGCGCTGACGGCGGAGCAGCTTCATAAATCAGAGATCAAAGCGGTATCCCTGGCCACGCACGGTGTTGATCACTTCGGTCGGGTGCAGCGCGAGAATTTTTTTACGCAGCCGGCCCATCAGTACATCAATGGTGTGGCTTTCGCGCAGTTCCGCATCGGGATACAGCTGCAGCATCAGCGAGTCTTTGCTGACCACTTTACCGGCATTGCGGATCAGCGTTTCAACAATGGTGTACTCAAAAGCGGTCAGCTTGACCGGCGCGTCGTTCACCGTAAGTTCGCGGCGCGACAGGTCAACCTGGAACGGCGGCATGGAGATAATTTGCGAGGCGTGTCCGCTGTTGCGGCGCATCAGCGCCTGTAAGCGGGCGGCGACCTCTTCAATGTGGAACGGCTTGGTCACGTAGTCATCGGCACCGGCTTCCAGCGCTTCAACTTTCGCCTGCCAGCCTTCGCGCGCGGTCAGCACCAGAATCGGCTGACGAATGGCATCGCCACGCCAGCGGCGAATCAGCGACATGCCGTCTTCGTCGGGCAGGCCGAGATCGACCAGCGCGATATCGGGAATGTGTTCCTGCAGGAAATAGTCGGCTTCTTTGGCGTCTTCGGCGGCATCCACCTGATGACCCATGTCACGTAACTGGACTGCGAGGTGATGGCGCAGCAGGGCATTATCTTCCACAACCAGAACACGCATAGAATTTCCTTACCTTCAACTCAGTGATGATGGCGAAAAGTATACGCTACGCCAGCTAAACCGCAGATTAACACTCCGCTGTGATGCACTAGCAGGGGAACCTCAGCCACCACGTGACGTGCATGACTGAGGTAACACCAACTTGCCATAGCCTGAGTTTTCAGAGCAAGGAATTACTTCAGGTCGTCAACCATCTGAATCGCGCGGCCGAGATAGTTGGCTGGCGTCATCTGCTTCAGGCGCACTTTCTCTGCTTCCGGCAGCTCCAGGCTGTCGATAAACGCCTGCATACCGGCTGCGTCCACGCGCTTGCCGCGCGTCAGCTCTTTCAGCTTCTCGTACGGCTTTTCAATGCCGTAGCGGCGCATCACGGTCTGGATCGGCTCAGCCAGGACTTCCCAGTTGTGATCCAGCTCATCCAGCAGGCGATCGCGGTTCACTTCCAGCTTGGAGATACCTTTCAGCGTGGCCTGATAGGCGATCAAGGCATAGCCGACGCCGACGCCGAGGTTACGCAGCACGGTAGAATCGGTCAGATCGCGCTGCCAGCGTGATACCGGCAGTTTGCTGGCCAGGTGCTGCATCACCGCATTGGCCAGCCCCAGATTTCCTTCGGAGTTTTCGAAGTCGATAGGGTTAACCTTGTGCGGCATGGTTGAAGAGCCAATTTCGCCAGCAATGGTTTTCTGTTTGAAATGGTTCAGGGCGATGTAGCCCCAGATGTCGCGGTCAAAATCAATCAGGATGGTATTGAAGCGCGCGATGCAGTCAAACAGCTCGGCGATGTAGTCATGCGGCTCGATCTGCGTGGTGTACGGGTTCCAGCTGATGCCCAGCGAGGTCACAAACTGCTCGCTCAGCTGATGCCAGTCCACTTCCGGATACGCGGCGATGTGCGCATTGTAGTTGCCCACCGCGCCGTTGATTTTGCCCAGCACTTCCACCTTGCTCAGCTGACGCAGCTGGCGTTCCATGCGGTAGGCCACGTTGGCCATCTCTTTGCCCATGGTGGAGGGCGTTGCCGGCTGACCGTGGGTGCGCGACAGCAGCGGAATGTCGCGGTACTCCTGCGCCAGGCCCTTCACGGCGGTGATGATCTGGTTCCAGAACGGCACGATCACGTCGCGGCGTGCGGTTTCCAGCATCAGCGCGTGTGACAGGTTATTGATATCTTCGGAGGTGCAGGCGAAATGGATAAACTCAGACACCGCGTGCAGCGCCGGCACGTTCGCTACTTTCTCTTTCAGAAAGTACTCGACGGCTTTCACGTCATGGTTGGTGGTGCGCTCAATGGTTTTGATGCGCGCCGCATCTTCTTCGCTGAAACCGGCGACAATTGCATCAAGGAAAGCGTTTGCGTCGTCATCAAATGCAGGAACTTCCTTGATCTCTGCGGTCGCGGCCAGTTTCTGTAACCAGCGAACTTCAACCTCAACGCGGAATTTCAGCAAACCGAACTCGCTGAAAATCGCACGCAGCGGGCTGACTTTATCGCCGTAACGACCATCGACAGGTGAGACGGCGGTCAGAGAGGATAATTCCATCAGTGCAACTCCTGAATCGTTAACAATATAGGGCAGGGCGGCGCTTAATACGCCGGACCCAGCCGGGATAAAAGGGTTTTCGCTTCGCGCAGCAGACGCTGGCGCGCAAACATCAGCTGCAGACGACCGCCGCCGACCTGCTGCCACAGCACCGCCGCGCGGATACCGGCCAGCAGCGCAGCGCGAACTTTGCTCTGCACCTGCGAATTCTGCAGCACCTGCGGTGAGCCGGTCACCTGAATGCGCGGGCCGAGCGGGCTAATCACATCGACGTAAATGCCGGCCATAGCGCTGGTGATGGTGTCTGATTCCAGTTCGTAATGCGCCAGCTGACGATCAAGCTGGCCGATGCGCTGCGCCAGGGTGTTTAGCGCGGTTTTGTTACCGTGCAGTTTACGCTCCAGCACCATCAGGCTCAGGGTATAACGCGTCAGGTCGGCGCTGGCACCCTGCCGGCTGCCGCTGTTCAGCACCGCCATCAGCGCTTCCAGCCCGGGGCGCAGGTTGGCTTCATCATTGCCAAACACCGCCAGCGTTGAACCTGGGTTCAAATCCAGCAGGCTGCGCAGCGACACCTGCAGCGCCGCGTTGTTGCAGTGCCCCTGGTGTGCCAGCTGCTGCACCAGATGGGCTGCCTGGCAAACGCCGGCCAGCGCCAGCGTTATCTCATAATAGTTTTTAGCCACGCTTCACTCCTGTAGACGCGTCGGCAGTGCCGACTCAGGCCTCTGTCAGCGGCAGGCGCTGTTCAATAATACCGCCACCAAGGCACACGTCACCGAGGTAAAATACCGCGGACTGGCCCGGGGTGACGGCCGCGACCGGCTCATCGAAACGCACTTCAATGCGATCGTCGCCGTGCGGAATGATCTCGCAGGGAATGTCGCTCTGACGATAGCGGGTTTTCACCGTGCAGCGTAGCGCAGCGGTCACTGGCTGGCGATCGACCCAGTGCAACTGCTGTGCTATCAGGCCCACCGACATCAGGCGCGGATGATCGCCGCCCTGTGCCACAATCAGCGTATTGCGCGCGACATCTTTGTCGACCACATACCACGGATCGTCATTGCTCTCTTTGCGTCCGCCGATGCCCAGCCCTTTACGCTGACCCAGGGTGTGATACATCAGCCCCTGGTGTTCACCGACCACTTCACCGTCAACGGTTTCGATGACGCCCGGCTGTGCCGGCAGGTAACGACCCAGGAAGTCGCGGAATTTACGCTCGCCGATAAAGCAAATACCGGTGGAGTCTTTTTTCTTCGCCGTAATCAGATCGAGCTGTTCGGCGATGCGGCGCACCTCAGGCTTCTCCAGTTCGCCGACCGGGAACAGGCTCTGTGCAATCTGCTGGTGGCTGAGCGTGTAGAGGAAATAGCTCTGATCTTTGTTGCCGTCGAGACCGCGCAGCAGCTGGCTGGTGCCATTGACATCGGCACGGCGCACATAGTGGCCGGTGGCAATGTAGTCTGCGCCGAGATCGTCTGCAGCGAATTCGAGAAACGCTTTGAACTTGATCTCTTTGTTACACAGAATATCCGGGTTCGGCGTGCGTCCGGCCTTGTACTCTTCCAGAAAGTGCTCGAACACGTTGTCCCAGTACTCAGCGGCGAAATTGATTTTGTGCAGTTTGATGCCGAGCTTGTCACACACGGCCTGTGCGTCAGCCAGATCGTCAGCGGCGGTGCAATACTCCTCGCCATCGTCTTCCTCCCAGTTCTTCATGAACAGGCCTTCAACCTGATAGCCCTGCTGCTGCAGTAACCAGGCGGAAACGGAAGAATCGACGCCGCCGGACATCCCGACGATCACTTTTTTCTGGCTGTTGTCAGACATGACGCACTCTTGATTACGATAAAAACAGGCGGCGCATTCTATCACGCGGAAGCGTTGTGCGCACCCTCATGAAACGGCCACTGATACGGGGCTATCAGCTGCAGCGGATAGCGGGCCCCCTGCTGCCACAGCCGCACGCTTTCGGCCACCAGCGGCGAACGCAGCGTCTCTGCGCTGAGAATCTGCGCGGGCGACAGCCACCAGCAGCAGTCAATATCGCTGTCGTGTGGCGTGGTGGTCACGGTGGCAGGCAGATCGAGGCCAAACAGAAAACGCACAAAAGGTGTATGGTCCGGGGCGATCCACTGCTGCACGCCGAGAAAATAGTCGGGCTGCGCGCTGATGCCGGTCTCTTCGTACAGCTCACGTTGCGCGGCTTCCAGCAGCGTTTCATCGGCCTCAAGATGACCGGCCGGCTGATTCCAGGTAACGCGGCCGTCGACGCGCTCTTCTACCACCAGTAATTTGCCCTGCGCGTGCACCATACAGGCGACGGTTACATGAGGTTTAAACATCGTTCCTCCCAAATAGTTAACCTGACGTTATCGAAATGTATAAACTACGTCCGGTCGCTGATGTCGCGCCATTCGCCCGGTGCCAAATCCTGCAGCTGGTAATCACCCATGGCAAAACGGATCAGGCGTAACGTTGGAAAGCCAATGTGCGCCGTCATCCTTCGGACCTGGCGATTGCGCCCTTCATACAGCGTGATTTTCAGCCAGCAGGTGGGGATAGCTTTGCGCTCGCGAATCGGCGGGGTGCGCGGCCACAGCCACGCGGGTTCAGGCACCACTTCTGCGCCCGCCGGCAACGTTGGACCATCGTTAAGGGTGATGCCACTGCGCAGGCGGGATAAATCTGATTCCTGCGGCACGCCTTCCACCTGAACGTAATAGATTTTGCCGGTGCGCTTGCCCGGCTGCGTCAGCTGCGCCTGCAGTGCGCCATCGTTGGTCAGAATCATTAACCCTTCGCTGTCGCGGTCGAGACGGCCTGCGGCATACACCTCGCTCACCGGCACAAAATCTTTCAGCGTGCGGCGGCCAGCCTCATCGCTGAACTGCGGCAGAACATCGAAAGGTTTGTTAAAGAGTATGACGCGACGCGGACCTTTTGGCCGCGTGTCACGCCGCGCAGGCTGGCGCGCCGGGGCAGCAGGGCGCTTATGCTGGTGAATTCGTTGAGAAGTTTTTCGCATGGGCTTTGCAGTTGGTAACAATCGGCGCATTATAGCGCGAAACTGCGGTGATTGGCGTGGCGGAAATATTCAAGTAGTATTGACGCGCATCTTACAAATCATTAACAAAAAATCGCTCGAAGGAGAGGTTAATGGAAAGCAAAGTAGTTGTTCCGGCGGAAGGTCAAAAAATCACCCTGGATCAGGGCAAACTGAATGTCCCGAATAACCCGATCATCCCCTACATTGAAGGTGACGGTATTGGGGTTGACGTTTCCCCGGTGATGCTGAAAGTGGTTGATGCCGCTGTGAAGAAAGCCTACAACGGCGAGCGAAAAATTTCCTGGATGGAAATTTACACCGGCGAAAAATCCGTCGAACTCTATGGCCAGGATGTCTGGCTGCCGCAGGAAACCCTCGATTTAATCAAAGAGTACCGCGTGGCCATTAAAGGCCCACTGACTACCCCGGTAGGTGGCGGTATTCGTTCCCTGAACGTGGCACTGCGCCAGGAACTGGACCTGTACGTGTGTCTGCGTCCGGTACGTTACTACAAAGGTACGCCAAGCCCGGTTAAACGTCCTGAAGATACCGACATGGTGATCTTCCGCGAAAACTCCGAAGATATCTATGCTGGTATCGAGTGGAAAGCCGGTACGCCGGAAGCGGACAAAGTGATCAAATTCCTGCGTGAAGAGATGGGCGTGAAGAAAATTCGCTTCCCGCAGCAGTGTGGTATTGGCGTGAAGCCGTGTTCAGAAGAGGGCACGAAACGTCTGGTGCGTGCCGCGGTTGAATACACCATCACCAATGACCGTGATTCCCTGACGCTGGTGCACAAAGGCAACATTATGAAGTTCACCGAAGGCTCTTTCAAAGACTGGGGCTACCAGCTGGTGAAAGAAGAGTTCGGCGGCGAGCTGATCGATGGCGGTCCGTGGATGAAGTTCAAAAACCCGAACACCGGTAAAGAGATCATCGTTAAAGATGTGATCGCTGACGCCTTCCTGCAGCAGATCCTGCTGCGTCCAGCCGAGTATGACGTTATCGCCTGTATGAACCTGAACGGTGACTACATTTCTGATGCCCTGGCGGCACAGGTAGGCGGTATTGGTATCGCACCGGGCGCCAACATCGGTGACGAGTGCGCACTGTTCGAAGCTACCCACGGTACGGCACCGAAGTATGCGGGCCAGGATAAAGTGAACCCAGGTTCCGTGATCCTGTCTGCAGAGATGATGCTGCGTCACCTGGAGTGGTTCGAAGCGGCTGACCTGATTGTTAAAGGCATGGAAGGCGCAATCGCTGCCAAAACCGTGACCTACGACTTTGAGCGTCTGATGGACGGCGCTAAGCTGCTGAAATGTTCTGAGTTTGGTGACGCGATCATCGCGAACATGTAATTTGCCCTGAGCAAATGCAACATGAAAGGGAGCCGCAGGGCTCCCTTTTTTTATGCTGGCAGCGGGAAGGACTTCTGTCACCGCCGGTTTGCCATGCATGACGACCGTGCGATGCGTGGCTTTATTCCGCCGGAGGCTGTAACTGACCGATCTGGCTATCGCGCGCCTGCGACAAACGCCAGAAATCATTGCCGGCCGGATGCTGGTAAATCCGCAGCGAAAACTGACCGACAATGGCGTAGATGAATTCAAATATCGCCGACTGGGAATTCTCGTAATCAACCCACAGTACCGAGGAGGTAAAGCAATAAACCTCTACCGGCAATCCCTCGGGAGAGGGTTTCATCGCGCGCACCACGATATACATATCTTTTTTAATATCGTCGCGCTGCGCCAGCCAGGCGGTGAGATAGTGACGGAACACCGTGAGATTGGTAATGCCGTTTTCCGCAAACCAACGGTCACCGACCACGCTGCTATCGCGGCCATCCATCAGGATTGAAAGCTGCTCACTGACGCCGCGAATCTGGCTCATCTGCTGCACCATTTGCTGATCGAGAAAGCGAATCGAGGTCTGGTCGAGATGAAAGCTGCGCATGATACGCCGTGCGCCGGAGGAGAACATCGCCTGCCAGTTGGTGTAGGTTTCGGTCAGGAAATTTTTGGTCGGGATCCGCGACAGCGTATTGTCCCAGTTGCGGATGGTAATGGTATGCAGAGCGATATCAATCACTTCACCGCTGATGCCGTTATCCGGCATTTCAATCCAGTCGCCAAGCTGCAGCACATCGTTCGATGACACCTGAATATTGGCCACCAGCGACAGCAGGGTGTGCTGAAACACTAACATCAATACCGCCGCGACCGCACCCAGACTGGAGATGATAATCACCGGCGATTTGTTCGACATGATAGCCAGAATCATGATGGCGGAAATGATGTGCACCAGAATCTTACCGATCTGGATATAACCTTTTATCGAGTGGTTCTTGCGCTTCGACTTACGCGAATAGGAGTTATTAACGATCTCCAGCACTTCGTTAAAGAACAGCGACAGATATACAAAAAACAGAATGCCGCAGATGGTTTTCACCGCGATCAGCAGATGCTCGGGCAGGTCCGGCATAAACTGCAGCAGGTAATAGACGGTGATCACCGGAATAAAATTCGACAGCTTTTCTGAGAGCCGGACGTCTTTATCCAGCGGCACCTGGTTTTTATGCGTGCTAAAGAACACGCGGCGCACCACTTTTACCACAAAGAACTTGCAGATCAGATGGGTGACCATGCCGGCAACCAGTAACAGCAGCAGGCTGAAGGTGGCGGAGAGCACCGTATTGCCTTCAATAAACGTTTGTATGTCGCGTAAGTAATTCATTTTAACCATATGCCGGCCGGTTGAGGCGGGAATTCAAACATAAAGCGGCCACGGACGATAAGCGACGCGTGCGCAATAGTGTTGCTACGAGACCAGCGCTTTGCGTGCCGCCTCGGCAAGAAAATGGCTGCGGCTGCTGTAGCGCGCGTTATTACTGACCATCTTATCGATCTTCTCAATCAGCAGATGCGGCATAGTGATATTGATGCGCTCGGATTTGCCCAGATAGCGGGTGACATCAATATCAACGTAGATCCACACGCCGGGCTGGCTAAATTCCTGCTGCCAGTGCTGCGCCGGCTCCGGAATCAACAAGCCTTTCTCCGCCATCAGTTCAAAGTGGGCATGCAGCGCAGATTGCGCATCCTGCAGCGTTTGCTCGGGCGTATCACCGGCAAAATAACAGCCGGTGACATCCGGGAAATAACCACTGGCCGAGCCGTCAGCGTCAATCTCTACCAAAGCGGGAAACAGCATCATGTCACCTCTGAGCAAGCGGAATAAAACCAGCATGGATCAATCCAGCCTGGCGTCTTTCAGAATCTGCATCAGCGTGCCTGTCTTCATATCCTTCTGCGGATGCGGCACGGTGATCAGATGAGCAAAATCCGGATGTGAGAACTGATGATGACTGCCGCGTATGCGCTCCAGCTTCCAGCCATTCTTTTGCAGCACTTTAATCAGCGTCGCGCTCTTCATCGGACTTCCTGTAGGTGAAATTATACACACAATACACACTGATGCAAGGCGATCTATGTCATCATATCGGCGTGGCATGGCCAAACTAACCGGGACGGCCGAGACAGGCACCCGTTGATGCTGCGTTCTGCGTGCTGTTTTCCACGGCTTTTTCCCGCTGCGATAGCGGTTTGCGTAAAACTTTGAAACAGTTAACATCCCGGTACCGGCGCGCGTGCCATTTGCTGGCTGAACCGCTATCTTCTGCCTTCATCAATCCGGAGGTGCTATGCAAGGTGTGATCAAGTTTGTAAAAGGCTGGCTGATTTTTTCCCTGCTGTGGGGCATTTTTATGTGGTTTGTATCCTGGCAGGCACAGGGCAAAACGCCGGGCATGATGATTGTCATGAGCCTGTATGCCGGTTTGATTTATCAGGCATTAATGACCATGGTGGCGCGTTACAAAGCGCGGCGCGCACAGGCCTGATTATTCACAACTGCCGACATAGCTTTGCGTCGCGCTGACGCTAATTTGCATGACATCCGGCAAGCTGAGCGCTCACTAATCAGCGTGTAAGGCGGGCAGGATGGGAAGAACGTTACTGACGGGATGGTTTTTATTGCTGCTATCACTGGCGGCCAGTGCGCAATTACCGGTAGGGCCTGTGGTGATAGCGGGACAGCATGGGCGCCACCTGTCCGGGCACAGCAGTACGGCAGATGTCGCCGAGACGCCGGATGAACATATTCAGGAACGACGGGACGGCGTGCCGCAGCGGCATTGAGTATCGGGGCCGCACGGGCCCCGATCGCCGGGGATTATTTACGGCCCAGCAGGAAGCCAACAATCACGCCGATGCTGGCGGCAACGGCCAGCCCGGTCGCCGGGTTGTCGCGTACCGATCTCACCACGCAGTCTGCTGCATCCTGCACCGCATAACTGGCCTGCGCCGGATAGCGTCGCGCGGCACCGCGTGCCTGATGGCGGCGTGAACCGGTGAACTCGCCAAATTTTTCCTGTACGGCACCCGCCGCTTCATTCAATTTTGCTTCCGCTTTATCGGTCATATTAACTCCCTGAGAGTGGTGAATGTCTCTTTCAGCGTAGACAGAGAAGTGCAGACCAGCAACCTGGTGGCTTTTCAGGATGTAACAGTGGTTTGCAGGAATCGGCATTGCTGTCCATACCTGGTAAGGACCACGTTAAGCTGCACCAACCTCACGCAGCGCTCACTGAACGGAGGAGAAATGAAACGCGATATCCTGAATGAAGACGATTACGATGAAGTTTGCCGGGTGATTGGCGATGCGGTAATTGTCCTTTCCGAGTGCGGTCATGAAACCAGACGGGAGGAGATTGCCCGTTTGCTGCAGCGTACGCGCCACGATCGCGCCCACGACGAACGCGATGAACAGCGTATGCTCGAGCACGCGATTCGTCTGGTACGGCCGTAAGCGCAGGGCGTCACGCGGAAGCCCTCACTGCTGGCCGCGATACGCCGGGTACCAGCTCACCAGGAAGTGGCGCAGATGATCAAAACACCATTCGGCATCGTCTGCCTGCTGGCAGTAATAGCGAATGGTGACCTTCTCATAGCGGCGATGGCGCTGCTGCAGCGGCGACCAGCTCCAGTCCAGCACCGCGCGCGCATAGTTGACCAGCGCGTCGCGCGGCATGCTGTGCTGCTGCTCCTGGCGGCGCAGATACATCTCAAAGAACTGATCGAGGCTCTGTGTCTCTTCGCTGCTACAGTCCAGCGTGGGGCGGAACGCCACATCGAGAAAGCCGCACACGCCGTCTGCGCGCTGCTGCCAGTCACAGGCCAGCGTCATAAACAGGCCATCCTGCAGATTGACCTCTTCCAGCAGACGACGCAAATTTTCAGAATGTTTACCGGCGGCGATCTCATCAATGCGATCGGTTTCCAGCGTCAGGTCAAAACCGCACGGGTTGACCGAGCCATCCGCGTCTCGGGTGGCCGGAAAGGGGAAATCAATATAACCGTTATTGTCCAGACTCTTTTCCATAATGCAGGCCCGCAGCATGACAAACGCTGACAATAAACTATCTGCGCGCGCCACGCACGGCTTATGGACACGTCCAGGTAATCATGGTGTTACGCGCCGGGTTGATCAGGCGGAACTGCTTGTCGCTGAGCCGCTGTGCATAAAAGCCTTCCGGCGTCACGGCAGAAGGGACATAGCGGAAACGGTCGGTGGAGTGCAGTGCGCCGCTGCTCAGCGTTACGCCATCGCGCGCCACCGAAAACGAATTCACCAAATCGAAAATGCGCCCTTCGGTGTGGCCCAGCGACTGACCATAGAGCGTTGCGACCTCGCCGGGGCAATCGACGCCTTTCGGCGTGGAGCTGCAGCCAGCCAGCAGGATAAGTGTGAGTAGAAAACTGAGTCTTAACATGGTCCTGTTCCTGGTGCATTCCCTGATTTATGCTGGCCTGACGATGCGCGCCACTGATCCGATCATAGCATGTCTGACGCCACTGCCCATTTGCCATTTGTTTAATCGTTAAGCGGTAAGCATGTAAAGGGGTGACTTTGCTAGCAGATAAACGTTATTCTTGCCAGCGTTGCGCACCAGGTAAGCAAAACAAGGGTAAATCCATGAGAGAAGAAGAAGCCAGTTTAATGATTCTTCAGCACGCGATTGATAAGTTAGACGCCGACAAAAAACAGCAGGTGATGAACTGCGTGACGGCGATCCATGAAGTTATGCAGCGTTTCGATCCAGACGATGCCGGGCTGGCGCTGATGCTGGTGGCCGCGCAGGTCGCGGCAGAGTAGCTCCATCCCATCCCGGTCTTAACCATTTATTTCACCCACCAGCCAGCGGTGAATCACCCGCACCATATATTGCTGCTGCTCTGCCGTTAACGGCTGATGCGCAGCAATGCCATGCCATTTTGCCAGACAGCCGCGGCAGCAGGTTGCCGTGGCGTGCTGGGCGATAAACACCGGATGGCCGCGCATTGGCGTCTGTTTGCCATCATTCTTTGGTTCGGCTACGGCCAGTCTTTGCTGGATAAAATCGGCCGCGTGTTGGTCGATCACCGCCGGGCCTTTCTCAATACAGTACTGTCGCTCTTTCGCGCCTAAATGGAAGCGGCGGCGAAACGGCGATTGCGCCAGCCGCGCGAATAATGCCTGTTCATCTCGCATAACATCCTCCTGACGCGATCTTAACGCATTTTACTTAACTCGTTACAAAGATATCCCGATCACATAAAACCTCACAAAATCAGTGTCGTGGAGGCGTTCTTACTGCCCGCACTGGCTGACCTGCGGTCGCAGATTACCGCACCGGCGACGGTTGTATGTTACTCTCTGGTCAATTAAATTCCTGTAAAATCATGATCTAACCTCAGTGGAGAACACCCATGAAGGCGATAACCCTTGCCGCGCTCCTGATGGCCTGCCAGATTGCCCCCGCGTGGAGCGAAAGCGAATTCCAGATCACCTGCCCGGGCCGCCCTACCATGACGGTATCGCGTGCCGCTTACGGTCTCAGCACGCTGATGTGGCCAACCCGGCATTTCCAGATTGCCGCCGGGCAGCAGCGCACGCATCTGCAGGACGGCGATAAGGTCGCCATTACCCGTTTCCGCAATGGCGATCAGCTGATCGTGAATAAAAACAGCGGCGAAACCTTTTTCGTCTACGCCGACAGCGATAAGCTGTTGCCCTGCAACCGCACGGAAAAACGCGATGCTGATATTCTGTCGCTGGAGCGCTACGACGACCGCCAGCACCCCTCTTCATAATGCCGCCACAAGGAACCGACCATGCAATTAAGCGTTACGGATAGCGTCACGCATCAGGATCTGGATGAAATGCGCCTCGGCCTGAACGCCTTCAACAGCCGCTTTATTGACATCAATGAGATGAAAGCCATCGGTGTGTTCATTAAAGACGGCGCCGGGAAAAAGCTGGCGGGACTGACGGGCTCAACCTATGGCAACTGGTTACGCATTGATATGCTGTGGGTCAGCGATGGGTTACGCGGGCAGGGCGCCGGCAGCCAGCTGATTCAGGCAGCCGAACAGGAAGCCCGCGCACGCGGCTGCCGTTACGCGCAGGTGGATACCGCCAGCTTTCAGGCGCGGCCGTTTTATGAAAAGCTTGGCTATACGCTACGTTTTAGCCTTGATCACTATCCGCGCGAACATCAGCGTCACTATATGAGCAAGACGCTGTAATCACAGCAGTGGCTGCTGGCGCAGATCCAGCGGCGACTGTTCCGCTTCATCAATCGCGGCCAGCCAGCTCTGTAAATCGACCTTCGCCCAGGAGAGATGCCCGCGCGTGGTGCTCATCAGCACTACATCCGGACGCAGCGAGCGGTACAGCTCCAGCGACTGCTGCAGCTCCGCAGGATTACTGTCCGGCACCAGCACGCTGATCCAGCGATGGTAATCGCGCGTCAGGGTGTCGCCGACAAACAGGTAGGTCTGGCCGAGCGGTGAGTGATACAGGTAGCTGCAGCTGCCCGGCGTGTGGCCCGGCGTGGGCAGCAGGTGAAAGTCGCCAAAGTGCACGTCCTGATGCGTGAAGGTTTCGTCCGGCTCAATCACCAGGCTCACCGGGCCGAGCGAGCGACTGTGGCAATACAGCGCACTATTGAAGCGCTGCTGAATGGCCCGCGCGCCCGGCGCGGCTTCGTGCCAGTGGGTAAAATAGTGGCGAATCACGCCGCCCGCGTCCGCGAGCACTTCATGATCCAGCAGCTGCTCAACGCGGCCAATCAACAGGTTGCCGCGCGGATGGCGCAGCATAAACCCGTGCATCATTAAATCATTAGCCGTCTCTTCGGCGGGGAATTCCGGCGTGGAGATCCACAAGTCTTCGTACAGCGGCTTCAATAGCGGTCTCCTGCGGCAACACGTCAGCGCAACGTCGGATGGCCGGTAAAGGCTAACCGCGCGGCGCCCTGGTCAATCTCAAGCGTGGCGCTGGCGCCGAGCGGCAGCGTCACGGTATCGGCATCATGGCCAAACGGCAGATCGCTGATCACCGCAATCTGGTACTCATCACGCAACCGCTGCCACACCGTGGCGAAATCAAAGCCGTTGTCATAATCGGACAGGGCGGTGCTGGTGAAGCTGCCGGTGACAATGGCGCGCTGGCGCGCCAGAATACCGCTCTGCTGCAGCTGAATCAGCATACGCTCAATGCGGAACGGATGCTCATTCACATCCTCGATCACCAGAATGCCGTCTTCAATCTGCGGCAGCCACGGCGTGCCAATCAGGGAGCAGATCATCGCCAGATTGCCGCCCCACAGCGTGCCCTGCCAGCGGCCGCGATCCGGACTGGCGCTGTGCCACGCCAGATTGACTGTAGGAGATGTTAGCGCCTGCCAAAAGTGGCTGACGGTAAATTCAGATAAAGCCTCCGCGCCAAAATTGCCGGCCAGCATCGGTCCGCTGAAGGTGATCAGCCCGATTTGCGCCAGCAGCGCCAGCTGAATAGCGGTGAAATCACTGTGGCCGCACAGCGCGACAGGCTGATTAAGCAGGCGACGCTGCAGCGCCACATAGTCGAGGTGATCGAGCAGACGTGAGGCACCATAGCCGCCGCGCACCGCCAGTACGATATCCGGCAGCGACGCCAGCGACGCCAGTGCATTCACATCCTGCAGGCGCTGCGCGTCATCGCCAGCGAAACGCTGCCAGCGACGCGTAATGGCTTCCGGGTTTTGCAACTGATGGCCTTCCGCCTGCAGGCGCTGTACCGCGCGGCGGGCGGCGTCCTGATTGTGGCAATAACCGGAAGGGGCGATGAGGCGTATTGAACGAGGGGCGAGCATAACTTCCATCCTGCTGTCTGTTGGCCTGCCGATGATGACGAAATGCGTTACCGAAGTCACGGTAGCACAAGGTTTTTTACGTATTTAGGATAAACGGTAATTTTACCTTTTACCGTCATGGTTATGATAGCTTGCGCCAATCTTATAGCGGAACCAAAAATCAGTGAAAATTCGATTACTTATGCTGTCTGCTTTGCTGCTGGCTGGCTGTGCCAGCGAGCCGGAAAAACCGGTGACGCCGGAGAAAAATACGCCATTAACCCAGGCGCCGCCGTCGAAAGTGAATGATGCATGGTCACTGTTTACCGAAGATGCCGCCAGTCATTATGGCGTTGATGAGAAGCTGATCAGCGCCATTATTAGTGTCGAATCCGGGGGCAACCCAACCGTGGTAAGCCGTTCTAACGCGGTCGGGCTGATGCAGATCAAAGCCGCCACCGCCGGACGCGAGGTGTATCGCGCACAGGGACGCCACGGCCAGCCGAGTAATTCCGAACTGCGCGACCCGGCGAAAAATATTGATATCGGCGCGGCCTATATCCGGATCTTGCAGGATTCCGCGCTGGCGGGCATTCGCGATCCGCTGACGCTGCGCTATGCCACCATTGTTTCCTATGCCAACGGCGCCGGCGCGCTGCTGCGCACCTTCTCGCGCGACCGCGATCGCGCCATTGCTATGATCAACGCCATGACGCCGGATGAGTTCTACCAGCACGTGCAGAACAAGCATCCGGCCGCCCAGGCGCCGCGCTACCTGTGGAAAGTCACCACCGCCTATCGCACCATCGGCTAATGCCGCTGGCGGGGCTCAGTGCTGTGCGCGCTCAGCCGCAGCCTCATTTGAGGCATCGCTGAGGCTAATGCGCGGCAGCACGCCGCCAGTGAACTCCACGCGGCGCATCGGGAAGGCGAAACGAATCTGTTTCTGCTCCAGCTGCGCCATCAGTTGCAGGTTAATCTCCTGCTGAATGTCCATGTATTTGTTGTAATCGGCGCTCAGCACGAAATAGACCACCTCAAACGTCAGCTGCGATTCGTCAAACGACAGGAAATGGGCGCGATCAAAACGCGTGTCCGGCACGCCTTCAATGATGCGTTGCACCATGCCGCCAATCTGCCGCACTTTCTCCGCCGGCGTGCCGTAATTAATCCCGAACTTAAACACGATGCGCCGCTGCTGCATGCGTTTGTAGTTGTGGATGGTTTGCTGCAGCAGAATGGTGTTGGAGCAGACAATCTGTTCGCCGCCGAGACTGCGCAGCCGGGTGGTTTTCAGGCCAATGTGCTCAATAGAGCCGGCGATGTCGCCGAACACAATAAAGTCGCCGTGCTCAAAGGGCTTATCGAAGCCAATCGCCAGCGAAGCGAACACATCGCTCAGCACCGTCTGAATCGCCAGCGCGATGGCGATACCGCCGACGCCGAGGCTGGCCACCAGCGCGGTGATATTGATCCCCATATTGGAGAGGATCGCCAGCAGCATCATCACCCACACCACGACACGCAGCAGAATACCGAGGATCACCGTGGTGACCGGATTGCGCACGTGCAGCGGATCGCGCAGCAACGAGTGCAGCCACAGGCGAATGCCGCCGTCAATCCACAGCGTGAGCTGCAGAATCAGCGCCAGGAACCAGCCGTGGGCGATGGCGACGCTCCAGCTGTCCGGCAGGTCGACAAATTTCAGCGCGATCAGCAGCGAGAAGATCAGCAGCAGCAGCTGACTGGTGCTGCGCAGAATCTCCACCAGAATGCCGGTGGAACGCACGTGGCGCTGTTCGCTGTAGTGGGCGATACGGTTAGAGACAAAGCGAATGACGGTGCGCAGCAGCCAGTAAACAATCAGCGTGCCGAACACAATGATGGCGCTATTAATCCAGAAGTTTTGATTGAGAAAGATAAGTTGCAAATGGTGGGCAGAAAGCCAGTTTTCCATTGGGGAGCATCTCCTTGCTGGGAGCCGGTGAAAAGAATGTGCAAGGAGAAAGCATAGACTACGCTGGCGTCGCGCGGGACGCCGGCGGTTTACTGGAAGCGATTGGCCTTGTCGCGCGCCAGCCGCTCCAGCGCAAAAATCACCTGCTGCAGCTGACGCTCCTGCACCGGTTCGATGGCGGTAAAACGGAAGCTAAGCCGCGGCGTGATGCGGGTTTCGTTCTTGCTGGTCACGGTGCTGCGCTCGCCGATGTGCAGCAGCTGTGCGGTCACTTCGAACTGGCCATATTCGCCCAGCTCAACGCGCAGCTTTTTGAAGGTATCGCCACGGTTAAGACCTTCCGGCAGCGCCTCATCCAGCAACACGCCGACGCCGCCGAGCGACAGATCCTGCAGGCGAAAGCGCGCGGTGCTGCCGTCTGGCCACTGGCTGTGGCAGTAAAATACCGGTTCGAGCGGCGCGTTGACGCGAAAGAACTCCCGGCGCTGAATCTGCCACACCAGGTCGGGCAGCGCGGCGGCAAAGGCGGGCAGGCCGTCATAATCGATGCGGGTTAATCCCTGCAGCCCAAACTCCACTTTGGCACCGTGGGTTTCGGCCGCAATATTCACTTCGCCACCCTGCAGTGCCAAATCATTGTCCAGCGCGTTGCTGCCGAGATCAAAAATCACCCGATCTTCATCCGCGGCCAGCAGCCGGCTGATGAACTGACCACGGGAGAAATTGACCATCAGCAGGGTTTGATAACGCAACAAATCCTTCATCACGTTCAACACCGCTAGCGTACCGCGCTTGAGATATTGTTCTTTATCGGCGTCTTTCACGTCCTGCTCCACCTGTCCGATTGCTATTTTACGAGTGCCACTGCTCTTCGTCGGTTATCGACCGGGGCGGTAAAAGCTTTAGCCGGCGTGAACGAATTCATCATGATGTTGATGTAGCAGAGAAAAAATTCCCGGCTATACTTAGCGCGATGAACACCTTGATTCATAACGTAAGGAGCAGCAAATGGGTATTCTTTCATGGATTATTTTTGGTCTGATTGCCGGGATTATCGCTAAATGGATCATGCCAGGTAAAGATGGCGGCGGATTTATTTTGACCGTGGTACTCGGGATTGTCGGTGCGGTGGTGGGCGGCTGGATCAGTACCCTGTTCGGCTTTGGCCGGGTCGACGGCTTCAATTTTGGCAGCTTTGTGGTCGCGGTGATCGGTGCCATTGTGGTGCTGTGGATCTACCGTAAAGTCCGCAGCTGACGCCAAATCACGATTCAACAAGATCCGCAGTCCCGTCCGGGGCTGCGGATTTTTTTATGTCGTCAGAAATCGTAGCCGATTGTGGCGGTCAGCGTCCGCTCCGCGCCGCGATAGCAGTAACCGGTGCCGTAGCAGGCTGCCAGATACTTTTTATCCGTCAGATTGCGGGCATTCAGCTGCAGCCAGGCACCTTTCAGGCTCGACTGCCACGCGCCCAGATCGGCGCGCAGCGAGGCGTCAAACAGGGTCACCGACGGCAAACGGGTGGTGTTTTCGTTATCGGCCCACTGGCGACCAATGTAGCGCACCCCGGCACCCGCGCTCAGGCCGTAATCAAACTGATAATGCCCCCACAGCGACGCCATGCTATTTGGCGTGACGTACGGCGTATGGCCATCGTTGCCGTCCACGGAATCCTTAAAGCGCAGATGGTTGAGCGTATAACCGGCAATGGTGCTGAACCGTTCGGTCAGCTGGCTGCGCGCCTCCAGTTCAATGCCCTGCGCATGCACTTTGCCGGACGGGGTGTAGGTGCCGTCCTGCACGTTACGGTTGGCCACATCGTTCTGCGTCAGGTCGTACAGGGCCACGCTGTAGAGATCGCGCGTGCCGTTCGGCTGGTATTTCACCCCGGCTTCATACTGCTCTGAGGTGGTCGGTTTCAGCTGATTCCCGTCGGGATCGGTCAGCGAAGCCGGGGTAATCGCCTGGCTCCAGCTGACGTACGGCGACACGCCATTATCAAAGGCGTACAGCAGCGCGGCGCGGCCGCTGACGTGATCGTCCTGACGACGACTATTGCCATTCTCTGACACGATGCGGTCATAGCGACCAGACAAATCCAGATGCCAGCGCTGCCACGCCATCTCATCCTGCAGATAGAGGCCGCTCTGATAGTAGCGGCGCGTCTGTGCTGTCCAGAGGTAATCCGGCTGGCTGCCGATGGCCTCGCCGCTCCAGGCATTCAGCGGTGAGGCAGCGCCGCTGGCGTCGCTCAGATCATTTTTGTAGCGGTGATACTCCGCGCCGAGCGTGACGCGATGCTGCAGCGCACCGCTGGCAAACTCCGCCTGCAGCTGGTTATCGGTCGCCCACGCGCTGAGCGAAGAGCGCTCACTGGAGTAGTAGCGATTGAGCAGGTCCGGATTGTCGCTGTTCCAGCCAATCTGGTACACCTGGTCGAGCGCCACGCTGGAATGGCTGTAGCTGCCGGTGCTGTGCACCGACCATACCTCATCGAAACGGTGCGAAAAGTCGTAGCCGTAAATCTGCTCATGACGTTTGAACTGATCCAGCGCGCTGTCGCCCTCATAAAAACCGTCGCTCAGCCAGCGGCCATTGTGGCTGTAAAGCGTGCCTTCCGCCGGCACCGAGCCGTGATAGCCGCCTGAGGGATCTTTTTGCAGATAAGCACGCAGCAGCAGGCTGGTGTCTTCATCCGGCTGCCATAGCAGCTGGGGTGACAGCGCGTATTTCTCTTCGCGCGTGTGGTCGTACTGGGTATCGCTGTTGCGCGTGATGCCGGCCAGGCGGTACGCCCATTGATCGTTAATCGCGTCGGTGTAATCAAAGGCGGCGCTGTTACTGGCATTGCTGCCGGTGGCGAAGCGTAAATGGCCCTGTGAAGCAAACTGCGGCCGCTTCGTGACCATGTTCACCAGCCCGCCCGGCACCGTCTGGCCATAAAGGGCAGAAGAGGGGCCTTTAATTACGTCGATGCGGTCAAGGAACCAGTTATCCACCTGCAGGATGTTGAAGCTGCCGCCGTCGCTCATCACGCGCAGACCGTCAAGGAAGGTGTTGTCGACGTCACCGCCGTGGAAACCGCGCAGCGAAATGGTGTCGTAACGCGTGGCCGCGCCACCAAAGTTGGTGAAAACCCCCGGGGTATAGCCCAGCGCCTGGTTCAGATCCTGCGCGCCCTGATCGTCAATCTGCTGACGCGTCACCACGGAAATGGACTGCGGCGTGGTGACGAGTGGACGATCGCTTTTCGTGGCGCCGCTGCGGGTGGCGAGATAGCCCGTCGTGGGCGAGGTGGCGCTCTCCTGCGGCTGTGCGGTGACTACAAGAGAGGGTTCGGCAACGCCGAGTGCCGGAAACGCCAGCGCCAGCGCGCACAGCAGCCGGCCACGGTTAAGGGGGAACAGCGCGGTCATAATGATTCCTTTGGCTGAGAACAAAAGCCGCACCACACCAGCGCGGCGGTTAATGATGAGAAAAAGAGTCATTTTAAGATTGAGAATTATTATCTTTTAGTAAGGGGTGTTTCAAGGTGTAAAAGATAAGTAATGGAAAAGTGTGATGCGCAGGGGGATGCCGCAGCGCCGGGCGTGGTCATCGCCCGGCTGAGGCATCAGGCTTGAGAAGCAGGTGCGCACGGCGGCGCACCTGACGTCAGGGTTATTTCGCCGCGTTTAGCGTCGGCATTGAGGGGATGTCGCGCGTGCTATTACAGGTTTTATCTTTCGGACAATACTTATCCAGCAGCTTCAGCGTTACGCCGTTGGTCCAGCCAAAGCCGTCCTGCAGCGGATACTCGCCGCCGCCACCACCGCCCAGCTGGGCACCGTCGACTACATACTTCTCGACCAGCTTGTGCTCGCGATCGTAAGTCTGCTGCACATTTTGCAGGAAGCGCTGACCGATCTGCTGCGCCAGCTGGTTCTGCTTGTAGTGCTCCAGACCTTCGACCGCTACCCACTGCAGCGGGGCCCAGCCGTTAGGCGCATCCCACTGCTGGCCGTTGTCTACCGTCGTGGTGACCAGCCCGCCTGGTTTCAGCAGCTGTTTTTCCACTGCGGCAGCGGTGCGTTCCGCCTGTTTGTCGCCCGCCAGCTGCATATACAGCGGGAACAGCGTGGCGGCGGTGAGCTGATTGTGCACCTGCTTTTTCTGGAAATCGTAGTCGGCATACCAGCCCTGTTTGTCATCCCACAGGTAACGATTGATCGCCGCCTGGCGCTTCTCTGCATCCGCCGCAAACTGCTGCGCTTTGTCATTCTGCTTTGCCAGCTTCGCGGCTTTCGCCAGCGTCTGCTCCAGGTGGAACAGCAGGCTGTTGAGGTCAACCGGGGCCAGCTGGGTGGTGCGAATCGAGGCCAGATTGTGCGCATCGGTGAACCAGCGTGAACTGAAGTCCCAGCCCGAGGCGGCGCCCGCGCGCAGATCGCGATACACCTGCTGTTTATTGCGCTCAGGCGCTTTTTTCGCGGTGTTGACATCGTCCAGCCAGGATTCGGTGCGCGGCACGTCACGGTCATCCCAGTAGCGATTGAGCAGGGTGCCGTCGCTCAGCTTCACCACGCGCTTGCTCGCCTGGCCAGCAGCCACCTTGTCGCTGTCCGCCATCCAGTAGTCATACTCTTTTTGCAGCTGCGGCAGATACTGGCGGTAGACGTCGTCTCCCTTGTGGCTGGCCAGCAAATCCACCATCAGGCTGAAGAACGGTGGCTGCGAGCGGCTGAGATAATAGCTGCGGTTACCGTTAGGGATGTGGCCGTACTTGTCCAGCTCGCTGGCGAAGTTGTCCACCATATCCTGCACCCGATCCCAGTGGCCGCTCTCTGCCAGCCCGAGCATGGTGAAGTAGCTGTCCCAGTAATAGACTTCGCGGAAACGCCCGCCCGGCACCACGTACGGTTTCGGCAGTGGCAGCAGCGAATCGTACTGGCTGGCCGTTGGCGTGCTGCGCGTCAGCACCGGCCACAGGCCATTGATGTGCGCGCGCAGGCTCTGGCCGGCGGGCGGCACGTATTTATCCTGCGCTTTGGGCAGGATAAAGTTGGTGTCCACGAAGCGCCTGAGATCGAAATTACGCTGATTTTTCTGCATCTGCCAGTCGGCGAGAATCGACGCCGGGTCATATTTGGGGACCGCATCGGCAAAGGTTTTCTGGTCCGGATAAAATCTGGCCTGCTGCACGGCACTGAATAGTGGGCCGAGTCGCACATCCGGCGGCTGCGGCTGGGCGCTGAGCATGCGGCTGTTATCCTCAGCATGCACAGCAGACGCGCTCAGCAGCGCCGCGCTGAGCAACAGGGTAAGACGCGCAGGCGTAAACACTACATTTTTTATCATCGGTTTTTCTCCTTGTCCGAAAAGGTGGTGCGCTAACGCATTGACCACCCGAACAACTTTAGACGTTAACGCGCCGCTTAGCCTTTTGCAGCGGCGGAAATGTGAAGCCTTCGCGATTAATCGCCGGAAAATTGCGGTGCCGCGCGGGTTTTTACTTGCCCTGCGCCGCTATTTGACTGAGGCTGAAAGAAAAAAGGAGAGCAGTATGGAGATCATCTGGTATCACCCGTCGCTGAATCCGCAGCCGTGGCTGGACGGCATGCGCCAGCGACTGCCAGCTGTGCGCATCCGCCACTGGCAGCCGGGCGACAGTGCCCCCGCCGACTACGCCATTGTGCGATCGCCGCCGGTGGAGATGCTGGCGGGACGGGCGCTGCGTGGCGTATTCGCCATGGGGGCCGGCGTGGACGAAATTTTGCGGCAGCTGCGCACGCACCCTGAGATGCTGGCTGACGCGGTGCCGCTCTACCGGCTGGAAGACACCGGCATGGCACGCCAGATGCAGGAGTATGCGAACTGGTGCGTGCTGGGCTGGTTCCGCCGCTTCGCCGACTATCACCAGCAGCAGCGACAGGCGCTGTGGCAGCCGCTGCCGGACCGCGAACGTGCTGATTTTACCATTGGCGTGCTGGGGGCAGGCGTGCTTGGCCGTAGCGTGCTGGAGAGCCTGCGCCAGTGGGGCTTCCCGCTGCGCTGCTGGAGCCGCTCGCCGAAGCAGATAGCGGGGGTCACCACCTTTCACGGCCGCGACCAGCTGGCGGATTTTCTCGCTGACAGTCAGGTATTAATTGATTTGCTGCCCGCCACGCCGGAAACCAGCAACCTGATCGATGGCGCCTTTCTCCGCGCGCTACCGCGCGGCGCCTGTTTCCTCAATCTCGCGCGCGGTGCGCACGTGGTGGAGGCCGATCTGCTGGCGGCGCTGGAGAGCGGTCAGCTGGCCGCCGCCGCGCTGGACGTATTCCAGGTGGAACCGCTGCCAGCCGCGAGTCCGCTGTGGTCTCATCCGCGTGTCATGATTACCCCGCATAATGCCGCCACCACCTTGCCGCATGAGGCGATGGACTATATCGCCGGTGCCATCACGGCACTGGAGCAGGGCCAACAGCCGCGCGGTCTGGTCGATCGCCAGCGTGGCTATTAATTCAGCAGAGGAGAAGAGGATGTATCCCGTCGATTTACATATGCACACCGTTGCCAGCACCCATGCTTACAGCACGCTGCACGATTACGTCGCTCAGGCGAAACAGAACGGCCTGAAGCTGTTCGCCATTACCGATCACGGGCCGGACATGGCCGATGCGCCGCACTACTGGCATTTTGTGAATATGCGCATCTGGCCGCGCGTGATTGACGGCGTCGGCGTGCTGCGCGGCATTGAAGCCAACATCAAAAATCAGCAGGGTGAGATTGATTGCAGCGGGCCGATGCTGGATGCGCTGGATCTGATCGTCGCCGGCTTCCATGAGCCGGTCTATGCGCCGCGCGACAAGGCTCACCACACCGAAGCGATGATCGCCACCATGGCCAGCGGACTGGTGCACATCATCAGCCATCCGGGCAACCCGAAATTCCCGGTGGATATTCGCGCCATCGCGGAAGCCGCCGCGCACTACGATGTGGCGCTGGAGATCAACAACTCGTCGTTTACCCATTCGCGTCCGGGCAGTGAACCTAACTGCCGCGCGATTGCGGAAGCGGTGCGTGACGCCGGTGGCCGGCTGGCGTTTGGCTCCGATTCGCACACCGCCTTTACGCTCGGTGATTTCGAACACTGCCTGCGTATTACGCGCGAAGTGGATTTTCCGCAGGATCGCGTGTTAAATGTCACGCCGCGTCGCCTGCTCGACTTTCTCGAACAGCGCACCGGCAAACACATTGCGGAATTTGCCGACTTTTAACTTTTTTGCCTCAAGGAATTCTGTTGCATGAATGAGTTTTCCATTCTCTGCCGCGTCATCGGCTCGCTGTTTAATCGCCAGCCGCAGGACCCGCTGCTGGTGCCGCTGTTCACCCTGCTGCGCGAAGGCAAACTGAAAGATCAGTGGCCGCTGGAGCAGGATGAACTGCTGACCCGGCTGCAGCAGAATAGCGATCCGCAGGCGCTGGCGGCGGATTACAACGCGCTGTTCGTCGGCAGCGACTGCAGCGTGCCGCCGTACGCCTCACAGTGGCCGAACGGACCGCAGGAAGCCGGGGTGCGGGCGTTTTTAACCTCACGCGGTATGCCACTGAGCGAGTCGCCGGCCGATCACTTTGGCGTGCTGCTGCTGGCGGCCTCCTGGCTGGAAGATCAGTCTGCGGAAGATGAGGCGGCGGCCCAGCTGGCGCTGTTCGATGACTACCTGCTGCCGTGGTGCGGCGCCTTCCTCGGTAAAGTGGAAGCCCACGCTACCACCGCGTTTTATCGCACGCTGGCGGCGCTGAGCCGTGAGGCGATTCAGGCGATGTATGACGAACTGCGTGAAGAGGGCGACGACGCCTGAGTCGTCACCAGCAGGGATGGCTGCTGCCGGGCAGCTGCGCCGGTGCCGCGCACAGCATCGGCGTACCGGGCAGATAAGCCGCGGCGCGCAGGCGCTCGCCAATCCCCCAGCGATTGATCTCCAGCGCGCTCAGCGCATCGTGCGGCTGCGGCGTAATGCCACGCTGTTCGCCTTGTGGCGCTGCGCCGTGCTGCTGAAGCAGCAGCGCGGTACGCGCCAGCGACAAACGCGCCTGCCAGCCGGTGCCGTTAACGCGGCGCTGGCGTAATCCTTCCAGCACCGCGGCCGCCATCATATAGCCGGTGGCGTGATCCAGCGCCTGCACCGGCAGCGGCGTTGGTTTAACGCCTGCCTGCCAGCGCATACCCTGTTCGGCGATGCCGCAGGCCATCTGCACCAGGCTGTCAAAACCGCGCCGGTTGCGCCACGGCCCGTGCCAGCCCCAGGCGTTGAGGCTGACATCCACCAGCCCCGGCGCCAGCCGCTGACGGCTCTCCGCATCCAGCCCCAGCTTTTCCAGTGCGTCCGCGCGGTAGCCGTGCACCAGCACATCCGCATGCTGTAGCAGCGTAATCAGCCGATCGCGCCCGGCGCGGGTTTTGATATCCAGCTGCGCGCAGCGTTTGCCGCAGTTGATCTCCTCTTCCAGCGTCGGTTCACGCCAGCCGGGCGGATCGATGCGCAGTACCTGCGCGCCGAGGCTGGCCAGAAAGCGGGTCGCTACCGGTCCGGCAATGATGCGCGTCAGATCCAGCACCCGCACGCCCAGCAGCGGTCGCGCCGGCAGCAGCGCCCAGCCCGGCGTGGGCGCTTCGCCGGTTGCCCGTTGGGCAATCAGCGCTTCATCGCTTACCGCCAGCCCCTGCGCGTGCTGCTGCCACTGCTGTGCGCTGCGCATCCAGGCGGCACAGCCGCCGGCGTCGACCACGGCCTGCTCCAGCGCGTGTCCCTGCCAGCGTGCCACCACCGCCGCCAGCGATGACCGATCGGCGTGCTCGCCCAGCACGCGCGCCATGGCGGCGCGATGGTGTGGTGCGTTGGTGTGCAGGCGGATCCAGCCATCCTCGCACGGATAGTCACCGGCCAGCGCATCCCACTGGGCGGCTGGCGGACGGTTCAGCGGCGTCAGGCTGTGCTGAAACCAGCGCGAGGCCAGCCGGACGTTAATGCTGACCGGGGCCGGACGCCCCAGCAGATCGCTCAGCGCCTGGCTGGAGAGGCCGATGCTGGTGGCGGCGAGTTCGCTAACGGCAAAAGCCGAGGGGAAGCTGTCGGTCTGAAGAAAGTGGATCGTCGGCGCGTGTTCCGCACCCCGCAATCCCTGCCACAGTTGCTGCCACAATGCGGCAGCGCGTTGAGAATCCATGCTAAACCTCCGGAAAACACGCGAGCTTCAAGCATAGCAGAGTGGATTAGCGGCGGCGCAGGCGCGGAAAGCGGGCATGCATGCGCAGGTTACGCAGGTTAATCACCGCAATCGCCGTCCCCAGCACCACCAGCGAGGCTCCAAGGATTTTGAAGCTGTTCATGCTGTCACCCAGCACCAGCACGCCCATCAGTACCGCCAGCACCGGCGTCAGCAGCGAGTAGGGCATGATCAGGTTGACGTTATATTTTTTCAGCAGCGCGTACCACAGCGTGTAGGCGACAATCGATGAGGCGAGGGCGCTGTACAGGATGCCAAACCAGCCGCGCCAGCCAGCGTGGCTCAGCGCGGTAAACTGCTGCGATTCAGTCAGCCACGAGGCCGTACCGACAATCGGCACCGCAAGGAAGGAGATCCAGCCGGTAAGCGTCAGCGGTTTAATCGGCGGTGACTTTTTCACAATCATGTTGCTCACCGCCCAGCCGGTGGCGCTGCACAGCAGAATACACAGCACCCACCACGCCGGAATTGTCGGGCTGCCGGAGAGCACCACCACCCCGGCCAGCGAGATGGCGATACCGCACAGCTGCACCAGCCGCAGTTTCTCCTTCAGCACCACCATCGCCAGCAGCATGGCAATCGGCGTGCCCAGCTGGACCACAATGGCCCCGGTGCCGGCATCGGTATAGCGCATGCCGACAAACAGCAGCGAAAAGTGCATGAAGCCAAAGCTAAACGCCAGCGTCAGCAGCCACGGCAGCTGGGCGCGCGTGATGCGACAAAACGGCACCAGCACGATAGCCACCACCACAAAGCGCATCCAGGTCAGAAACAGTGGCGGAAGCTCCAGCAATCCCCACTTTATCGCCACGTTATTAAACGCCCAGATGCACACCACCATCAGAACCAGAAAAAAATGCCGCACCGCCACGCTGCTGTCCTTTGTTTTATCGATGTTGTCACCGTCTAATGATGGCACGAAGGCGATCGGTTGGCGCACGCGGGCGACGCTTTTTTTCGTAATGGCATTAGCTTATGCTGAAAAATCCAGGACAGGGGGCAAATTTACTGTCAGAGTGGATGTCCGAAACACGATCATTTGAGGACCGTATTCGGCATGACACAGATCCGCACCTTACCCCTTGCTCTGATTCAACTCGAAACGCCGCCGCCGCAGGTGGTGGCAAAAATTGGTGAACAACCACAGTGGTTTATTGAAGCCCTGGCGCTACAGCCGGATGATTATGTCATTGTGCGGCCGCATCTCGGGGAAGAGCTGCCGGCTTTCTCTGGCATCAGCGGCGCGATTTTCAGCGGTTCGTGGGCGATGGTAACCGATCACGCCGACTGGAGCGAGCGCACCGCCGCCTGGATTCGTGCGGCCATCGACGCGCAACTGCCGCTGCTCGGCGTTTGCTATGGTCATCAGCTGATGGCCTATGCGCTGGGCGGTAAAGTGGGCGATAACCCGAACGGCTGGGAGCGCGGGCTTAAAACCCTGACGCGCACCCCGCACCGCGATCCGTGGCTGGCACAGTTGCCAGAGGCCTTCCCGGCGTGGTTGTCGCACCGCCAGTCGGTGCTGGTACCGCCGCCGCAGGCACAGGTGCTGGCGCGTTCAGCGCTGGATGATTGCCAGATCCTGCGCTATTCGCCGCAGGCGCTGTCAGTGCAGTTCCATCCGGAGTTCGACCATAACATCATGACCGCCTGTCTGCCTTCCGGCGTCAGCGATGATGGCGCGCAGCTGTCTGGCGAAGACTGGGCGCGCGAGCTGCTGCAGCGTTTCTGGCAGCAGACGCGCCCGCAGGCGCAGGCTCAGGGCGCGTAATGCCGCGTACAGCGATAAACCCAGGCGGGTGGCATATTTTTCAGCACCCGCTGGCGCTGCCAGGTGAAGTAGCGTGACAGGCTGGGCTGCGTCAGCGAGGTGTATTGAAACTGGACAAACACGCCGCGCGGCCCCAGTCCTTCATGCACCGCGCTGAGAATGGCGTCGCGCGTTGCGGGCGGCAGCGACAGCAGCGGCAGGCCGGAAAAAATCACGTCGTACTCCCCGGACAGATATTCTGCGGAGCAGGCGCGCACCTGCATGCGCGCATCGTTCCAGCGGCGTAACCCTTTTACCAGTTCGGGACTGATTTCAAATACATCCAGCTGCGCCTGCGGTGCCATATGTGCCAGCAGATGACGGGTCAGCACGCCGTCGCCGGCGCCCAGCTCGGCAATGCGCAGGCTGTGCTCCCAGTTGACCGTTTCACACATGGCGCGACACAGGGCGGCTGAGGAGGGCGTGATGCTGCCCATTTTGCGCGGATTGCGGATAAATTGCTGAACGAAGTTCGCTTTGGCGCGCATTACCATCAGGGCTGAAGCCAGCATCTTGTTCTCCTGTTCACGGGTCTGCTTCATATTGACCGCACAAATCGCACATGTTCCGCTTTTCATCACGCTTATGGCCAAACTCGGAATTATCTGTCTGCGACAGGCGCAGGTTATGGCGTGACGGCAGCGCAGTTTCTTAATGCCCTCTTTTCCTTCGATGCGGTCACAGTTTCCCGCTGAGCGATCTGACAGGCTGGCATTGTTCGCTCAATGTTAATAACAAGTTTAAATGTTGTTAATCACCACTCTGTCCCGCAAGGAGAAACACCATGCGTTACGCTGCTCCGGGAGAAACCGGTTCTCTCATCCACCTGCAATCGCGTTATGGCAACTTCATCAACGGCGAATTTGTTCCGCCGGTGAACGGTAACTATTTTGTTAACACCACGCCGATCAACGGTTCGACCATCGGCGAATTCCCGCGCTCGGATAAACAGGATATCGACAACGCCGTGGCCGCCGCGCAGGCCGCTGCGGACGCATGGGGCAAAACCTCGCCGCAGGCGCGTTCGCTGCTGCTGCTGAAAATTGCCGACCGGCTGGAAGCCAATCTGGAAGCCATCGCGGTCAATGAAACCTGGGATAACGGTAAGCCGGTGCGTGAAACCCTGGCGGCTGATTTGCCGCTGGCGGTTGACCACTTCCGCTACTTTGCCGGCTGCGTGCGCGCCCAGGAAGGCACCGCGGCAGAGATTGACGAGTTCACCGCCGCCTACCACTTTCATGAGCCGCTTGGGGTCGTCGGACAAATTATCCCGTGGAACTTCCCGCTGCTGATGGCGGCGTGGAAACTGGCGCCGGCGCTGGGTGCCGGTAACTGCGTGGTGCTGAAGCCCGCCGAACAGACGCCGCTCTCCATTACCCTGTTGATGGAGCTGATTAAAGACCTGGTGCCGCCGGGCGTGATTAACGTGGTGCACGGCTACGGCAAAGAGGCCGGCGAGGCGCTGGCTTCGCATCCGGGTATCGCCAAAATCGCTTTTACCGGATCGACCGCCACCGGCGGCCACATTCTTGAGCTGGCGGCAAAAAGCCTGATCCCGTCCACCGTCGAGCTGGGCGGCAAGTCGCCCAACATTTTCTTCGAAGACATCATGCGGGCGGAGGAGAGCTTCATCGAAAAAGCGGCCGAAGGCGTGGTGCTGGGCTTCCTCAATCAGGGCGAAGTCTGTACCTGTCCGTCACGCGCGCTGGTGCAGGAGTCGATTTTTGAGCCGTTTATGGCGGCGGTGATGAAGCGCATCCAGACCATTAAACGTGGCGATCCGCTCGACACTGAGACCATGATCGGCGCGCAGGCGTCGCAGCAGCAGTTCGACAAAATTCTCTCTTACCTGGAGATTGCGCAGCAGGAGGGCGCGCAGGTGCTGCACGGCGGTGGGGTGGAGAAAATCGGTGAAGCGTTTGCCAGCGGTTACTACATTCAGCCGACGCTGCTGAAAGGTGATAACAGCATGCGCGTCTTCCAGGAGGAGATTTTCGGACCGGTGGTCGGCGTGCTGACCTTTAAAGATGAAGCGGAAGCGATTGCCATCGCCAACGATTCGATTTACGGCCTCGGTGCGGGCGTGTGGACGCGCGATATCAACCGTGCTTACCGCGTAGGTCGCGCGATCAAAGCCGGTCGCGTCTGGACCAACTGCTATCACCTCTATCCGGCGCACGCCGCGTTTGGCGGCTATAAAAAATCCGGTATTGGCCGTGAAACCCACAAAATGATGCTCGATCACTATCAGCAGACCAAAAATTTGCTGGTCAGCTACAGCACGCAACCTCTCGGCTTTTTCTGATTTAACCGGCAGCGGTGCGCGCCGCTGCCGCCTTCATGGCAACGTCACACAGCCCTGTCACAGTGCTGACAGAAAAAACAGATTATTCCCCCTGTTATTAAGACGCGTCTTGTCGATATTAAGAGGCGTGAGTTTATACAGTAACGCACCGTTTTTAAGGAGAGAAGATGAACACCCTGTACCACTTTCAGGAGCAGCACGACGAAGTGCTGGATGCGGTCGAAGAGAATATCATTACCGTAAATCTGCCGGGCCGCCAGGCGATCTACGTGATTGGCCAGAATGACGACGATGCCGACCTGTTGCTGGACGTGCAACTGCGCGGTGTGTGAGCGCCGCAGGGGCTGGCAGACAAAAAAAATCCGCAGCTTTTACGCCGCGGATTTTTTTATTGCTGGCCGGCTTATTTCACGCAGGCAGCACACTGGTTGTGGATCTGCTGGAAGAAGTCATTGCCTTTGTCATCCACCAGGATGAACGCCGGGAAGTTCTCCACTTCAATTTTCCAGATCGCTTCCATGCCCAGTTCGGCATACTCCACGCACTCCAGACTCTTAATGCTTTGCTGCGCCAGCACCGCCGCCGGGCCGCCAATACTGCCCAGATAGAAGCCGCCGTGTTTATGGCAGGCATCGGTGACCTGCTGGCTGCGGTTACCTTTGGCCAGCATCACCATGCTGCCGCCGTTAGCCTGCAGCAGATCGACGTAGGAGTCCATGCGGCCGGCGGTGGTCGGACCGAGTGAACCGGACGCGTAACCTTCCGGCGTTTTCGCCGGGCCTGCATAGTACACCGGGTGATCTTTGATGTACTGCGGCAGACCTTCGCCGTTGTCGATGCGCTCTTTCAGTTTGGCGTGCGCAATATCACGCGCCACGATGATGGTGCCGTTCAGCGACAGACGCGTTGCCACCGGGTAAGCGGAGAGCTGGGCGAGGATCTCGCTCATTGGGCGATTGAGATCGACGCTGACCACTTCGCCTTCGCCCTGCTGACGCAGCGCTTCCGGGATATAGCGACCTGGGTTGTCTTCCAGCTTCTCGATCCAGATGCCTTCGCGGTTAATTTTGGCTTTGATGTTGCGGTCAGCCGAGCAGGAAACGCCCATGCCTACCGGGCAGGATGCGCCGTGACGCGGCAGACGCACCACGCGGATATCGTGAGCAAAATATTTACCGCCAAACTGCGCGCCGAGGCCGAGTTTCTGCGAGGCTTCCAGCAGTTCCTGTTCCAGCTGCACGTCACGAAACGCCTGACCATGTTCGTTACCTTCGGTCGGCAGCGAATCGTAATAGTGGGTTGACGCCAGCTTCACGGTTTTCAGCGTGCTTTCAGCGGAAGTGCCGCCGATGACAAATGCAATGTGGTACGGCGGACAGGCCGCCGTGCCGAGCGACATCATTTTATCGATCAGGTAGTTTTTCAGCTTCGCTGGTGTGATCAGCGCTTTGGTTTCCTGATACAGATAGGTTTTGTTAGCAGAACCGCCACCTTTGGCGATGCACAGGAATTTGTATTCGTCGCCGTCAACGCTGTAGAGATCGATCTGCGCCGGCAGGTTGGTGCCGGTGTTGACCTCTTTGTACATATCGAGCGGCGCATTCTGCGAGTAGCGCAGGTTATCTTCGATAAAGGTGTTGTAAACGCCCTGAGACAGCGCAGCTTCATCGCCACCGCCGGTCCAGACGCGCTGGCCTTTTTTACCCATGATGATGGCGGTACCGGTGTCCTGGCAGGTCGGCAGCACGCCTTTGGCGGCGATTTCCGAGTTGCGCAGGAACTGCAGCGCCACGTATTTGTCGTTCTGACTGGCTTCATCGTCCGCCAGAATCGACGCCACCTGCTGCTGATGTGAGGCGCGCAGCATAAAAGAGGCATCGTGGAACGCCTGCTGTGCCAGCAGCGTCAGCGCTTTCGGGTCGACTTTCAGGACTTCTTCGCCGTCAAAGTTGGCCACCGAAACATGGTCGCGGCTCAGCAGATAGTACTCGGTATCATCTTTGGCGAGAGGAAAGGGATTCTGGTAGTAGAAGGGTTTGTTCGACATGTTGGCTCACTTAGCTTCGTGTTGCCCGCCAGCATGACGGGCGACAAATTAGGCGATCTGTTATTCGATTTTCTCTCGCCAGTCCGCGGCAAGAGCTGACTGGCGAGTATCATACCACTTTAACGTTGTCACGCGGCTGCGTTTTTAACATCAAAGCAACATCATCAGAACATCATCACCATCCACGGGTAGGCAATGACCATCAGCGCCACCAGGAACAGGGCACCAAAGATGGTACCGAGACGCCAGTAGTCTTTGGTTGGCAGGTAGCCGCTACCGTAGTAAATCGGGCTTGGGCCCGTGCCGTACGGGGTGATAATGCCCATCACACCCAGTGAGGTACACATCATCAGGCAGAACACCGGCATGTTGATGCCCGGAATCGAGGCGGCAATGGTCAGCATGGCAGGCAGCAGGGCGGTGGTGTGCGCCGTGGTGCTGGCGAACAGATAGTGCAGCAGGTAGAAGGCCACCAGCAGTACCACCGCGGAAACCTGCGGGTCGTAGCCGTGCAGCAGCAGCGCACCCTCTTTACCCAGCCAGGCGATGAAGCCTACGCGCGCCAGTCCATCAGCCAGCGCGACCAGCGTGGCAAACCAGGCAAAGGTGTTCCAGGCGGCTTTGTTGCTGGTGATGTCGTTCCAGTTCAGCACGCCGGTCCACAGCATCAGCACGATAACCAGCAGAGCGGCCATCGCCGGTTCAATCCACGCAGTGGCGAAGATCCACATCATCAGCGCGGCGACCACGAACACCAGCAGCAGAATTTCATTGCGCGACAGCGGACCCAGTTTCTCCAGCTCGGCTTTAGCCCAGCGTGGCACTTCGTCATTCACTTTTACTTCTGGTGGATAGAGCCAGTAAGCCAGCAGCGGCATGGTAAGAATCAGCAGGATCCCCAGCGGCAGGAAGGCGAGGAACCACATGCCCCACGAGATATCAAAGCCAACCACGCTTTTTACCAGCGCCAGCGCCAGCAGGTTAGGAGCCAGCGCGGAGAGGAACATTGAACTGGTGATACAGGCGGCGGTGATAGCAACCCACATCAGGTAAGAACCAATTTTGCGTGCGCTTGGGTCGTTAGGTTTAGAACCGTACAGCGGCGGCAGGTTGGCAATGATGGGATAGATCGTCCCGCCGCTGCGCGCGGTGTTGGATGGCGTAAACGGTGCCAGCAGCAGGTCGGCAAAGGTGATGGCATAGCCGAGCGTCAGGCTGCGACGGCCGAGATATTTCACCAGAATCAGCGCCAGGCGGCGACCGAACTGGGTTTTGTCGTAGCCGGCGGCAAACATGAAGGCGCCGAAAATCAGCCACACGGTGGAGTTGCCGAAGCCGCTCACCGCCCATTTAAACGCCTGTCCGGCCGTTTTGAACTTCGGATCGGCCAGTTCTGCCGGGCTGAACAGCACGTACTGGCTGAACAGCGCGATGATCACCACGCCGGTCAGGCCGATGACCGCGCCCGGCAGCGGTTCGAAGATCAGGCCGACAATCACCCCGACGAAGATGGCGAAGAAGTGCCATGCATATGGCTCCAGCCCGGCAGGGGTAGGCACCAGCAGCAACAGCACGGCAACCACGATCGGCAGGCACAACATGACGAGCCGGTTCTTTTTCCCCGGTGCGGCAGGTGGCGCCTTTAGGGGTTCACTCTGGGTTGTTTGTGTATTCATAGTTTTGGTCTGCAAGTTATGGGAATGCGATTGACGGCCCGGTCGGGTTGATTTTTTTAGTTACGAAACGCTTGTAGCAGATCAACCGGGACGTTTTAAAGTGTCTTTTACATGAATCTTCGTTATTGCAATTTTGCTTCGCGAATTATCAATTGAATGACGCTATGATGCGATTAATTAAAATATCTATTTTGATCTGGATCAATAAAATTATTAGCGGGTTTTTTGTTTTAACGTTTTGCGCCGTAATAAATGAACCAACAGGTGTAAAATATGTGTTAAAAGTGAACGGAACGGCAAAAATACCGCCAGAATCGGGCGAAGGGTGTTTTTTATCTCTTTGATATTACTTTATTTGTTTTAAATGTAAGGAAAAAGTTGATTTTTGTCAAGTCTTGGTTAAAACTTAGCGGAGCGCGGATTTCAGCAATGAGCAATAAAAAGTATTTTCACGCGTAAAACTTATATAACTAACATTCTGGGTTATGTAACTAAATAAAATGGTATATTTATACCATGAAGTCGGACCACTTAAATTAATTATAAAGACCTCCGAACTGCCAAAGAATTGAATACACGATTTCTTAATTCTGGAGTTGCTCATCATGAATACGCTCACCCCGATTCTTAATCCGCTGACATTACCGAAAGGGGCGGTGCTGAAAAACCGCCTGGTGATGGCCCCGATGACCACCTGTACCGGCTATTACGACGGCGGCGTGACCAGCGATCTCGTTGAGTATTATCGCGTGCGTGCCGGCAGCATCGGCACCGTGATCGTCGAGTGCGCCTTTATCGATAACCGCGGTCCGGCGTTCCCGGGCGCTATCGGCATCGACAGCGACAACAAAATCCCTGGCCTGGCCAGAATCGCGCACGCCATCAAGTCTCAGGGTTCCAAAGCCATTCTGCAGATTTACCACGGCGGCCGCATGGTTGAGCCCGCGCTGATCGGCGGGAAAACCCCGGTCGCGCCCAGCGCTATCGCCGCGCCGCGTGAAGGTGCCAGCACCCCGCAGGCGCTGACGGCGGAAGAAGTGGAGGTGATGATCACCAAGTTTGGTGATGCGGTGAACCGCGCCATCAAAGCCGGCTTCGACGGCGTGGAGATCCACGGCGCTAACACCTACCTGATTCAGCAGTTCTACTCGCCGAACTCTAACCAGCGCGACGACAAATGGGGCGGCAGCCGCGACAACCGCGCGCGCTTCCCGCTGGAAGTGCTGGAAATCACCCACAAAATGGCGGAGCGCTTCGCCGCAGCGGATTTCATCATCGGCTATCGCTTCTCGCCGGAAGAGCTGGAAGTGCCCGGTATCCGCTGGGACGACACGCTGTACCTGCTGGAAAAACTGGCGGCGCGCGGGCTGGATTACGTGCACTTCTCCGTCGGCCAGCTGCTGCGTCCGTCGATTGTCGACACCCAGGATCCGACGCCGTTAATCAGCAAATACATTGAACAGCGCTCGGCGACGCTGGCGAAAGTGCCGGTGATTGGCGTTGGCGGCGTGGTGAACAAAGAGGATGCCGAACTGGCGCTGGCCTCGGGCTTCGATCTGGTGGCGATTGGTAAAGCCTGTATTGCCTATCCAGACTGGGCCGATCGCATCATCAAAAATGAGCACATGGATCTGTACATCGACAGCACCAAACGCGAAGCGCTGACCATTCCGGAACCGCTGTGGCGCTTCTCGCTGGTGGATGCGATGATCCGTGACGTCAGCGATGGCCATCGTAAGTACAAAGCCGGCGTTTACCAGGCGAAAGTGGAAGCCGAAGCGCTGAAGCTGAAAATCAACGTGACGCTCGACACCGACCGTATCACCGACATTTCGCTGGTGCCGGATCCTAACCTCGACGTCGATTTCACCAGCACCTTTGAAAGCCTGCGTGAACGTATTCTGGTGGCGAACAGCCCGCACGTCGATGCCATTACCGGCGCTACCACGCAGAGTGAGGCGCTGAAGAAAGCGGTATCGCGCGCGCTCACCACCTCCAGCAAAGAGTATGTGATTGAAGAGGGCGGCAATCCGAATGCGCCGGTCAATTACGATGTGGTGGTGGTGGGTACCGGCGGGGCCGGTCTGGCGGCGGCGATTCAGGCGCACGATGACGGCGCGCGCGTGGTGATCATTGAGAAGATGCCCACCATTGGCGGTAACACCATCAAAGCGTCGGTGGGGATGAACGCGGCGGAAACCCGTTATCAGAAACTGAAAGGCATCGAAGACAGCAAAGAGCTGTTCTACGAGGAAACGCTGAAAGGCGGCAAGTTCAAAAACAACCCGGTGCTGCTGCGTGAGTTCGTTGAGCGTGCGCCAGAAGCCATTGAGTGGCTGGCGGCGAAAGACATTGAGCTGAGCGATATCACCATCACCGGCGGCATGAGCATTGACCGTACGCACCGTCCGGAAGATCGCTCGGCGGTGGGCGGCTTCCTGATTAGCGGCCTGGTGAAAAATGTTAACCAGCGCAACATCGAAGTGCTGCTGGAAACCTCGGTGGCCGAGATCCTGTTTGAAAACGGTGCGGTGACCGGCGTGAAAGTGGTTGATGAGTACAACGACAGCCGCATCCTGAATGCGAAAAGCGTGATTGTGGCCACCGGTGGTTTTAGCGCCAACCGCGAGATGGTGGTGAAATACCGTCCGGAGCTGGATGGTTTCGTTACCACCAACCACAAAGGCGCCACCGGCAGCGGTATCGCCATGCTGCAGAAAATTGGCGCCGAGACTGTCGACATGGGCGAAATCCAAATCCACCCAACCGTTGAGCAGACCACCTCGTACCTGATTTCCGAAGCGATGCGCGGCGGCGGGGCGATTCTGGTCAGCCAGGCCGGTAAGCGTTTCTACAATGAAATGGAAACCCGTGACAAAGTTTCTGCCGAGATTATCGCGCTGCCGGAAAAAAGCGCGTGGATCGTGTTCGATGAGCAGGTGCGTGCCAACAACAAAGCGGCGGACGAATACATCGCCAAAGGCTTTGTGATTAGCGCGCCGACGCCACACGAGCTGGCGGTGAAACTCAACATGGATCAGGAAACGCTGCAAAGCACGCTGGGCCGTTACAATGAGTTTGTGATTAACCAGAAAGACGAAGACTTTGGCCGTGCCACCGCGCTGCGTCATCCGCTCAATCAGGGGCCGTTCTTCGCGATTCGTATCGCACCGGGCGTGCACCACACCATGGGCGGCGTGACCATCAACACCGAGACCGCGGTGCTTGACGCGCAGAAACAGGTGATTCCTGGTGCCTGGGCGGCGGGTGAAGTGGTCGGCGGTATCCACGGTGCGAACCGCATCGGCGGTAACGCCGTCGCCGATATCATTATCTTTGGTATCAAAGCGGGCCGTAATGCCGCTAAACTGGCGTTAGGTAACTAAGCTATCACGATGCCCGCGCCCTGCGGGCATCGTTCTCTTGCGGGGCCACAATGACAAGCGACGCTGGCGTCCATTCCTATTCTGCCGTCCTCATGGGTTCGCCCATTCTGCTCAAACTGTTCGAAGACAATCCTACGCTGGCCAGCCAGGTCTTTCGCCTGATCAAACAGCAGGAAAACCTGTTTACCGTCAACCGCGCCGAATCCGAAGTGATGGCCATTAATCAGGCCGCCGGACGCCATCCGGTGGTGGTGAGCGCGCCGGTTTTTGCGCTGATTAGCGTGGCGCACGCGGTGAGCATCCTGCCGGACAGCGCGTTTAACTTCACCATCGGTCCGGTGGTGAAACGCTGGAAGATTGGTTTTCAGGGGCGTGAAGTGCCGCCCGCAGCGGAGATTGAGGCGCTGCTGCGCCTGACCGATCCGCATCAGGTGGTGCTCGATGCTGAACAGCGCTCGGTGTTTCTGCCGCTGCCGGGCATGGAGATCGATCTGGGCGCCATTGCGAAAGGCTACATCGCCGATGTGGTGCAGGCATTTCTGCGTCAGCAGGGTGTTGCGCAGGCGCTGATTAATCTCGGTGGCAATGTGCAGACGCTCGGCAGCCCGCCGCATCAGCCGCAGGGCTGGGGCATCGGGCTCAAAAAACCGTTTGGCCGGGACGATGAGCTGCTGGGTACGCTGCAGGTGCAGGGCAAATCGGTGGTGACGTCCGGGATTTATGAGCGCTACTTTGAACGCGACGGCCGCTGCTGGCATCACATCTTTGATCCGCGCACCGGTTATCCGCTGGACAATGCGTTATTGAGCGTGACGGTGATTGCCGATCGCTCGCTGGATGGCGATATCTATACCACGCTGCTGTACGGCATGGGCGTAGAGCAGGGGCTGGCGTATCTCGCCGGCCAGCCTGACATCGACGCGGTGTTTGTCACCCGCGATCGGCAGATTATCTGCTCGCCGGCGCGCCATTTCCGCTTCAGCCAGCTGGATTTCAGCTGGCAGCTGCGTCACTGACAGTACTGCTGCAGCAGCGAATGGTACTCCGGCTGCAGGCGATAGCGATACACCGGGCGGCCGGTGGCGCCGTAGTGAATGCTGGTGAACAGAATATTAATCTGTGCCAGCCAGATCAGGTATTTGCGACACGAAACGCGTGAAATGTTCACCTCTGCCGCCAGCTCGTCGGTGGAAAACTCATGGCCGGGATGGGCGTCAATCCACTGACACAGCGTGCGCAGCGTCTGCGGCGTTAAGCCTTTCGGCAGCCGTTTGTTGTCGTGCTGGGTGGCCGGGCTGCCGTGCATCAGCAGATCGAGGTCCGACTGCTGATAGTAGTGCTGATTGTCCATCAGCGATTTTTTCTGCCGCCAGCCGGTCAGCGCCTCTTCAAAACGCGGGAACTGGAACGGTTTGATCAGGTAGTCGACTACGCCGTAGTGCAGCGAGGTTTTAATGTTCTCCGCGTCGGCCGCTGACGAAATGATGATCACTTCTACTGAACTCTGCGCCTGGCGCAGCTCCGGCAGCAGATCGAGCCCGTTCTCCTGCTGCATATAGATATCGAGCAGCACCAGGTCGATCGGCGTTTCGCTATTAAACAGGAACTCGCGCGCCTGCTGCAGCGTCGCGGCGGTACCCACGCAGTGAAAGCCCGGCACCTGGCCGATAAAGCTGCGGTTCAGCTCGGCCACCATGGCGTCATCGTCGACCACTAACACGTTAATCATGCGGTTTGGTTCCTCCATCCCACGGAAGTTGGACTAAAAATTGGGTGAACACGCCAGGCTCGGACTCCACGCTGACGCTGCCGCCGAGGTGCTCCGTCTGCTGTTTCAGCAGGAACAGGCCGACCCCGCGATCCTCGCCTTTGGTGGAGAAGCCCTTGTCGAACACGGTTGCCAGATGCTGCGGCGCAATGCCCGGTCCGTCATCGCTCACTTCACAGGTCAGCCAGCCGTTCTGATAGTGCAGCATGACGTGGATTTCGCCCTCGGTCTGCTCACTCATTGCATCCAGCGCATTCTCCACCAGATTGCCGACCACGGTGATCAGCGCCGCCATTTGCTGCTCGTTGCCGCTGTCCGGCAGGTAACTGGCATCGCTGATGGTCAGGCGATGGCCGCAATCAGAGGCGCGGTTAATTTTGCTGAGCAGAAAACCGGCAATCACCGGTGATTTGATCTTCTCCAGCAGGAAGCCGATTTCCGTCTGATAGTTATTAGCGGTCTTCAGAATATAGGCTTCTACCTGCGCATAATTTTTCATGTGCAGCAGGCCGAGGATCACGTGCAGCTTATTCATGAACTCGTGCGAGCGCTCACGCAGGGCATCAACATAGTTTACCATGCCGGTCAGACGCTGCATCAGCTGGCTGATTTCGGTCTTGTCCCTGAAGGTGCAGACCGCGCCGATAATGCGTCCCTGACTGCGCACCGGCACGGTGTTGCTCAGCAGCAGTCGGCCATTGACGTTGAGCTCCTCATCGCGCCGTGCGCGACCGCCGTTGAGCACTTCCTGCAGATGCTGGTCGATCACCGAAGCATCATAAATGCGCGCGGTACTCACTACGCTGCTGCCCATTTTATCGCTCAGCAGCTGGCGCGCCGCCTGATTGACCAGCGTCACCTCACCCCGATCGTCCATCGCCACCACGCCTTCCTTGACGGAGTTAAGGATCGCCTGGCGCTGCTCAAACAGGGTGGAAATTTCGTATGGCTCGAGGCCGAACAGGATACGCTTCAGCACGCGCACCAGAATGAAGGTGCCAACCGCGCCGGCAAAAGTGCCGATCAGAATGGTCCACAGAATGCTCCAGCGACTCTGGTTGATCTGGTCGGTGACCGCCTCCAGCGAGATGCCGATAGCCACCACGCCAATCTGCCGCTGCTGGGCGTCGTACACCGGGGTAAACACGCGCAGTGATTTGGCCAGCGAGCCCTGATTCACGGAGACATTCTCGTTGCCGCGCAGCGCCGGTTCGATGTCCGGGCCGATAAAGTGTTTGCCCACCAGCTCCGGATTACGGTGTGAGTAGCGGATGCCATCCATGTTGGTGATGCTGATAAACAGCAAATTATTGCTCTCTTCCACCGCTTTGGCGATGGGCTGGATAGCGGCCCGGTCGGGCGGCAGGCGAAGCGCCTGCTGAATTTCAGGTGATTTCGCCAGCGTGCGCGCCACCGCCATGGCTTTATCCTCCAGCTGGCTGCGCGTCGCGGCCCCAATCTGGAAGAAATAAAACATGTGTACGCTCAGCAGCACCAGCACAATCACCGCGCTGAGCATCAGCGTCACCAGGGTGTTGAGCTTCATCGGTCGCCTGCGCGCCGGCGTGGCTTGCTGTGGAGAGGTCATGATCGTGCTCTGCGGAAAACGGGGGGCTATTATGACGGATAATCCGCAGCGGGTCGCGCTAAATGCAGGAAGGCCGTCAGCGATGACGACCTTCCGTGGGGGAGAGCGGGCGGGTTAACCCTGTTTCACCCGGTTAGCGAAGCTTTTACGCAGTTTCTGCAGCTTCGGCGGGATCACCGCCAGGCAGTAACCGTTGCGCTGGCCGGCACCGTCCCAGTAATCCTGATGATAATCTTCTGCCGGGTACCAGGCTTTCAGCGGCTCGATGGTGGTCACCACCGGCACGCTGTGATCTTCCTGCGCGCGGGCAATTGCCGCAATCGCTTCGGCTTCCTGTTCCGCGTTAGCCGGGAAAATCGCCGAACGGTACTGGGTGCCGACATCATTACCCTGACGGTTCAGCTGGGTAGGATCGTGGGTGGCAAAGCTGATGTCCAGCAGATCGCCGTAGCTCACTTTCTCCGGATCGAAGCCTACGCGAATCGCTTCGGCGTGGCCGGTCGCACCGCTGCACACCTGCTCGTAGGTAGGATTAGGACGTTCACCGCCGGTGTAACCACTTTCGACTGACTCGACGCCAATCACATCTTTGAATACTGCTTCGGTGCACCAGAAACAGCCACCCGCGATAATCGCATATTCGGTTGCCATTGTTTTACTCCTGTCAGGGCGAAAGCGTTAGAGTGGGGGTTCAGCACGCTGAATTCAAGCCGCTTTCTGTTAACATTTCTGGCGCAACCTGGCGCGGCTTAGCCCGTAGCGCCTTGCCATTGCGCGCAGACGATTTGCGCCGCACGGGTGCAGCATTGATGCACACGCCAGTTGATCTGCCAGCGGCGCTTTTACCTGCGCGATAAAACGTTATTCAGCGGTGAGATGTCGTGGTTTATTTGCGCGTAATAGCCCGGATGATACGAAGCAGATAATATTCTTGTTTAAATAGAATAACGCGGCTCAGCTGAGCCGCATCAGGTAAATGACTTTCTGTCGATGCGGATTAACGGATACTCCAGTAGTCTACAATATCGCTATTATTAAAAGTGATATAGAGTCTATTACCATGTATTTCGGTATTTCCACTACGTTTATCTGCCATTTTGCCTGCCGTAGAGGATACTTCACTTGCTGAGTTTGCCATACCTAACGCGCCGGATACGGCTCCCGCTCCCGGGATGTAGCCCAGCAGCGAAGAGGCGCTGCTGTAATCCGCATTTTTCTCGTAAATCCAGGTAGTGCCCTGAGAGGATTTTTGATTATCATCCGGGACACCATAAAGCTGCTGCACTTCCGCCTTGGTGGTTTTCCCTTCTTTAATGTGTGACTGAACGTAGGTCGCGCTGTATTTATCCTCACCCCCCGTCGACGAACATCCACTTAACAGGATAACGAGCATCACCATCAAACCCATAAGGTTAATTTTCATTTTTCCCTCTTTGTAAGTTTATTGTAAAGTCCAGATTTAAATATCACGGCATTAATGGTTGCGCAATATTATAATGGTGCGCTTTATCTCATTTTGCTGATGCGGCAATTTTAATTATGGTTAACCTTTTGATATGGATTTGTTTTTGTTGTGATGCGCCGGCAATAAATTTTCATTGATTTTAAAATAGCGTCGGCCATTTAGGGCAGTGAAGTTTAAGCATTAAGTGCTGTATTCGTCAGCGCCCGATATTGATCAATTATCTGTAAATTAATTTCATCATTAATCGCGTATCGATTGGTGTGAATTATCAATTTTCTCTCCCGCCGCCTTGCGATTATTCCGCGCAGCGTGACAGGTTCAGGGTTGTCGCAGGGGAGAGGTTAAGTCACTTTGCCTTCACGCGCGGCACGTCACTAATACGCGTGGTGTAAGCCGGAGACAGCATGTCGCGTTTCATCGCCCAGGGTTTCTGGATGCCCTGACCGGCAAACCACAAGGCACCGCGCTGGTGAGCGTTGATCTTATCCATCAGCGCCATCAGCTGATCGCTGTTACGGCGCGGCTGATAGTCAGCAAACAGATCAAGCTGCGCCACCCCGTCGCTGAAGAAGTCTCCCAGCATCACGCCGCCTTTCAGGTAGCGCTTGCCGGGGATCCAGATGCGATCCAGGCAGTTGAGCGTGGCCTGAATGATGTCGCGGCTGTCGGCGGTAGGGGTAATCAGCGTCTGGCTGGCGGCATTGGCATAGTAGGGCTGATGCGGATCGTGCGGGCTGGTGCGGATAAAGGTGCCGATGTAGCGGCAGTACTGACGCTCGCTGCGCAGTTTCTCCGCTGCGCGTGCCGCATAGCTGGCGATGGCTTCGCGCATATCCTGATAATCGGTAATGCGATCGCCAAACGAGCGCGAGCAGAGGATATTCTGCCGGTGCGGAATCACCTCTTCAAACGCCAGGCACGGTTCGCCGCGCAGCTCGCGCACGGTGCGCTCCAGCACCACGCCGAAATGCTTGCGGATCAGCGCAGTGGGCGTCTCCGCCAGCTGCAGGGCGGTTTGAATGCCCATCAGGTTCAGCTTGCTGGATAAACGGCGGCCGACGCCCCACACTTCCTCTACGCCCACCCGCTGCATCAGGCCGCGCTGGCGCGCCGGATCAGAGAGGTCCATGACGTTTTCGGCTTTGGTCCAGCGTTTGGCCGCCCAGTTAGCCAGCTTGGCGAGGGTTTTCGTTGGCGCGATGCCGACGCCCACTTTCAGGTGCGTCTCTTTCCACAGGCAGTCACGTACCTGCTCTCCAAAGCGCGTCAGCGAGGTGTAGCCTTCAATTCCGCTGACATCAAGAAAGGCCTCGTCAATCGAGTAGACATCCACGCGCGGCGCCAGCCGGTCGAGCGTCTCCATCACGCGCGCCGACATGTTGCCGTACAGCGCATAGTTAGATGAAAACACCACCACCTGATGACGCATCAGCTCGTCGCGATGTTTAAACCAGGGCGCACCCATTTTGATGCCGAGCGCCTTCGCTTCGCGGCTCAGCGAGATAATGCAGCCATCATTGTTTGACAGCACCACGATCGGCCTGCCGCGCAGATCCGGGCGAAACACGGTTTCGCAGCTGGCGTAGAAAGAGTTTACGTCGACCAATGCATACATCATCGGCACCCCGAAAATACTGTATATAAAAACAGTATAGGTCAGATGCAGTAAAAATGAGAAGCAGAAATCGATCTGTCCGGCCAGGTTGCTGGTGGGGAAAAGAACAGGGTGGTTACAGATAGCAGGACGAAAAAAACGGCGTTCCCGTCAGGGAAACGCCGTGGGCCAGGGGCCAGTTACTGCGCGAGAAAAAAACGTGTCACTGCCTGGTCTGACTGAACGTCAGGGCGACTTCTTGCTGCCTGCTTCCGCGCCGGTAATCGGATCGATCAGCGGATCGGACGCGGTGCGTGCGGCCAGCGCGTCAATGTCGCGCTGCTCATCCGGCGACAGCGTCACGGAGGGCAGACCATCTCCGCCGTCAACGGCTGGCTGCGGATCGGCCACATAATCGAAGTTGTCATCGGAGTTCCAGCTACCGCGCACGTCATCACCTTCCGACATGTTGTAGTAGTTGTGCGCATACTGCTCAATTGGCGGCAGCTTGCCCGGTGGGAAGTTGTCGCGAATGGAGTACAGCGCTTTCTCAAATGAAAGCTGGTGCGCGGCTTCACGCGTCATCAGGAAGCCTAACGCATCCTTCACGCCGACATCGTCAGTGACGTTGATCAGGCGTTCATAGATGATTTTGGCGCGCGCTTCGGCGGCGATATTAGAACGCAGATCCGCCGTCACTTCGCCGATGGTATCCACGTAAGCCGCGGTCCACGGCACGCCGCCGGAGTTGGTCAGCGGCGGACCACCGCCATAAAGAATCGAAGTCAGATGGCTATCGTTACCGGCACCCGTGATTGAGCGATATAGTTCGCCTTCCTCTTCAGTGCCTTCGGCCAGCTTGCCTTTGGCGCCTTTATTGAGCATGCCAACCAGCGAGCCGATAATCTCAAGATGACTGAGCTCCTCGGTAGCGATATCCATCAGCAGGTCGCGGCGTCCTAAATCCTCATCGCCGAGGCCCTGGGTAAAATAGCGCATGGCCGCTGCCAGTTCGCCCTGCGGACCGCCAAACTGCTCTAGCAGCAGATTGGCCAGGCCCGGGTTCGGCGCACTGACGCGCACCGTGTACTGCAGTTTCTTAACGTGTCGAAACATAGCTCACCTCAAAAAGTCTCTTACGAAAAGAGAAAATCAGCGTTTCGCTTTCGCGTCCGGGTCTTCGCTGCGCAGCAGGAACTGATCGGTCAGTTCAGGCATGTGCGTTAACATCCAGTCCGCCATCGCGATCTCCTGCTCACAGATCTGTTTGAGAATGGCCACGCTCTCCTGATCCCCGGCACGCGTGGCGGCGCTGATCAGGCTGGTGTAACTGCCAATCTCGGCATTCTCGAACACGTAGCCGCTGATAGCGCCTTTCACCACTTCGTCTTCCGCGAAGGTACCGCCAAAGGCCTGGCCCATGGCGGCCATTTTCCCCATAACGTCTTTCACGCTGGAGTGGGAAATGCCGTGACGGTCGAGAATGGATTCCAGCAAAGACTGCTGCTGACGGGTTTCTTCGATGTGCTGCTCAATGCGTGCACGCAGCTGCGGGTAGTTTTCCAGGCGTTTTGCCATCTGCTCGAGCATGGTTTCGGCCTGTTTTTCCATGGCATGAGCGTCGCGCAGCCAGTCGTGATAATGCGAAAGTGCGGATGTGGTCGTCATATCTACCTCCGTTGTACGGCAGTCGCGTTACTGCTTTTCCGCGATATCCGTGAGTTTTTCATCGGTGGATTTTTCTTCGGCTAATGTGGCGGCCAGCAGCTCTGCGGCCTGGTTGAGCTCCAGCTTTTTCGCCATGGCCACCAGCGTGCCGTAAGTGGCGATTTCATAGTGCTCAACCTTCTGCGCCGCGCCGATCAGGCCAGCATCGCGCACCGGGCCGGCTTCGGTGGATTCAATCAGCTCCTGCGCTTCTTCTACCAGACCTTCCAGTGCATGGCACTTCATACGCATGATGCGCAGCTCATCGTGGCTCTCTACGACCTGATCGAGGCGCTCAATTTGTCCCTGGGTCTCTTCCAGATGTTGCTGAAAAGCGTTTTTTAAACTTTCATCGGAGGCTGCCCGGACCAGTTTGGGTAACGCACGGGTGATCTGTTTCTCCGCGCTGTAAACGTCCGAAAGATCGTGAATAAAAAGATCGAGTAGCGATTTAACTTTCATGGAATATTCTCCGAATCGGTGATTAACGGGAGGCTGAAGCCATTAAGTGATAACGCGATTAAGAGAGGGAATGAAACGAAGCAATAAATCCCTGTCATCCTGTTGATGACGGAGCATTCCCTGCTCCGAGACATTCCTTACTCTGCGTTACAGCGCATCAGGAATCGCGATGGCTATTCTGTCCGCCTTTTTTGCCGGCTTCGGACGCTTTCTCACGGTCGTTTTTGAAATTACCGCCGCTGTTTTGTCCGCCTTTTTTACCCGCTTCAGATGCTTTCTCTTTGTCTTCTGCGAAATTACCTGAACCGCCTCTATGCTCTGTCATACTATTACCTCGTGATGAGTAATAAATAACATGACGCATCTGCCGCCATGCATGTTTTGCACACTTAATACTAATGCAGGCTGCCTCACTGACAAGCGCGACGGTTATATTTTTCACGCCTCGCTAACGCTATATTAATGAGAAGGCTGGAGATTGTGGTGTAAAATAACCACGCAATTTTTAGCGAGCCGGTCCATATTACGGTCTCGCTTTTAACCTGCCTGATGATTATTTATGCTCTACACATTTTCCTTAGGTGGAAATTTCATCCGCCTGGCTTATTTTATTGACGTTTAATCATTGAACAGCGAATCGGTGCTAAATAGCGTCGAGCAGACGGTTCAATTCCGCCAGACTAAAAAGGGTTGCTTTGCGCACCACTTCTTCACCTTCACCTGAAAACCATTGCCGGCTGGTGTGCACGCTGCCATCTGCCAGACACCATGCAAACCACACGGTGCCGGCTGGCGTGCCGTCCTCACCGCCGTCCGGGCCGGCATAGCCACTGACGGCAATAGCCAGCGTATCCCCGGAGAGCTTTTTCGCGCCGCAGGCCATCTCCCGTACCGCGGCTTCACTGACGGCGGTATCACGCGCCAGCGTCTCTGCGCTGACGCCCAGCACGCGCTGCTTCGCCTGATTGGTGTAAGTAATAAAGCCGCTGCTGTAAAAGCTGCTGCTGTCGCTGGCGGCCGCCAGCGCGGAACCGACCCAGCCAGAGGTGCAGGATTCGGCGGTGGTGACGCTCAGGCCGGCGGCCAGTAATTTATTACCCACTTCGGTCGCTAAATTAACCAGTTCTTCATCCATATTCTGTATTCCTTGTCAGAGTAAAATTAATAAACCCCGTCTCTGGCGCTGCTCACAGGCATTGCCAGCGGCGGGCATCCGAATTATAGGCGTAATTTCTGCACCGCTGCTTAGCCGAATTAAACTGTTACCGAGGATCCCGGCGTTTACCGCTAAGCTTAAAATTCAGGACAAAGAGGAAATAACCTTAGCGATAAGATGTCAGCTAATTAACTGTAAGAGGAATAACGCCATGAAGAAAGATGAGTTAGCCAGCCGTGATTATCCGGTACAGGAGGATATGCGCTGGCAACGCAGGGAGAGTGTTATACAGCGTATCGGTGAATACGTGCTGATGGTGATTGTGATCCTGGGTGCCTGCGGGCTGTTTTCCAAAGGCATATTAAGTGACGGGCAGGCGCAGTCGGCTGATGGTTCCGTCAGCCTGCGCTATGAACGTTTTGGTCGCATCGACAGCAATATGAACCTGCGGATTCGCGTGGCACCGCAGAGCGGCGAGCGTTTCACCGTCACGCTAGGCAGCGGCGCGTTAGACGATTTGCAGATCCAGACGCTACAGCCACAGCCACAGCAGGCCATCACGCGGGATAACACGCTGCAGCTGACTTACGCCAGCGAGGCGGCAGAAGGTCATGTGATCTGGCTGGGGATTCAGCCGCAGGCGGCGGGACGGGTTGCGCTGAGCGTGCACGTCAATCATCAGGTACCGGTAAAGGTATCGCAGTGGATTTACCCATAAAAGGAGAGCGTTATGGAAACGGTATTACGCGCAGCCGCCATTTATCTGTTGTTAATGGTGGTATTTAAAATTGCCGGTCGACGCACACTGCTGCAAATGACCTCATTCGATTTGATTCTGCTGCTGATTATTAGCGAAGCCACACAGCAGGCATTGCTGGGTGATGACTTTTCCGTTACCGGTGCCAGCCTCACCATCATTACCTTAATCACTATTGATATTGTGCTGGGCAAACTCAAAGCGCGCTTTCCGCTATTCGAACAAATGGCGGAGGGAGGACCGCTGGTTTTGGTGGAGCATGGCCGGATATTAACGCAGCGGCTAAAAATGTCGGGCATCAGTCGGGAAGATATCCTCGAGGCCGCGCGTTCAGGTCAGGGGCTGGAACGCATCGATCAAATTAAATACGCGGTGCTGGAAGTGAGCGGTCATATTTCCATCATCCCGGAAAATTCAGATAAAACTGAAAAATAGCAACAATCTCTCAATACTTGTTTGTGATGCAGATCACACTTTTGTTAATTAATTGATTTTATACCACTAAAATTATTTTGTACAAGTTTGAAAAAAAAATCTTTTCAAGCAACCCGCTATAAGCGCAGCGGTAAAAATAACCATTTGCGCATGGCTTTTTGTCAGCGCAAATATGCATATTAAATGTTGTTTTATCTCCAATCCCATCCATATTGTTCCTGTGTGGAGATATTCTGTCGTTTAACTACTTAATTATTTTTATCAATGGGGTGACATATGACACAACGACGTGGTGGTGCAGGTAATTTTGCAGAAAATACCGAGCGTGCTCGCGAAGCGGGTAAAAAAGGCGGCAGCGTCAGCAGCGGGAATTTTAAAAACTGTCCTGAAAGGGCAGTAGAAGCGGGCAGACGCGGTGGAAAAGTAAGTCGTCGCGGCAAAACCGCAGCGGCGGAAGCTTAAACCGCCTTCTTTAATATAAATGCAGTCAGCGTAATCAGTTAAGCTACCCTGAGGCGGCTTAATCGGTAACGCAGCGGCGCAATTCAGGGAGTGGTCCATTGCGCCGCACGCATTTTATATCACCAGCTGCCGTGCTGCAGGGAACGAAAAAATGACGCGCGGTAATATCTGATAAGCGCAGCGGCTGCAACCACCAATAACGATTGTTAGCGCGAGAGGAAATAAGTAACAGGCAGATTAGGTGGCACTGATAACGAAGCGATACGTTATCGACTCATTATTAATGTGGACCTGATCGGGCGTTGGCGATGTTAAAAAATTTCAATTTATGCATGGGTTAATAACTTTTCGGTAGCACTTTTTGCAACAAAAAAACCCCATTCTCTTGTTTATCCTCTTGTACAGATTTTGAAAAACTTGTACAACTTAGCCAGAACATTTTTCTGACAATTTAATGTTAACGGGAGTCACTTATGCGCCAGAACGGATACACTCCGAACTCAGTCGAGGCGATTGCCAACTATTTTAGCAAAGCCACGCTGCCTTCGCAGCAGGAGACGCTGGGCCAGGTCGTGGTCGAAATCCTGCGTGAAGGCCGTAATCTGAACCGTAAATCGCTGTGTACTAAGCTGCTGCGTCGTCTGGAGCTCGCTTCTACCACGGAAGAAGAGCACCATTATCACCAGCTGATTGGCCTGCTATTTGAACGCGAGAGCTGAGAGCGAAGCGAAAGCGTCCAGGTTGTACACACGAAAACGCCATTCTGATAACGTATCACTGCATGTATGACTTGTGACGGGCTGTATCGCGCCGCAGGATAGCGGCGCTGTTTTTCTGTCGCGTTCCCGGTCGGGGCAGGCAGCATGCAGAGATTTCTTATGATATGAACAGAAGCGAACACCAGACTCTTATTGATGAGATCATCGGCGAAGCGGCGTTAACGCTGCTGCAGCGTTCCGGGCCGGTCACCACCCAGGCGTTGCTTGATGAGCTCCACATTATGCAGCAGCAGGCCAGCGATGATGCGCAGGCGGCTGCGATTCGCACGGCAATCGATGAAGTCCGGTCGAGCATGACGGCTGGACAAAAGCGGCGTGGCGGACAACCGGATCGCGATAATGTGCATCCGCTGTTTGGCCACAACGGTCAGGGTGGCGGCAGCCGCAAGCACTGACTGACAGTTAAATTATAATCTGACTGTATTGCTCACAGTACGGGAAAAGAACGATGTCGGAGAATCACTCTCTCTATTCTGCGCTGCCGGACACGGAACTGGCGGCGCATTTTCGCGATGCCGGAGTGGCATTGAGTGAAGAGGCCGCGGTACTGAATGATGTCATTCGTAGCGTGCTGGCCAGCGAAGGCCGCGTCAGTAACAAATCCATCATTCTATGTCTGATTATGGCGCTGGAAGCGACACAGGACGAAGCGCAGGCAAGTGTGCTGCGCAGAACGCTGGAAATTGTGGTGGGTTATACGCCAGACGACGCCTGACGCAGAGGTCCCCGCGCAGGCGGGGATCGGTTCAGTGCATAAGATCTGCCAGTAGTCTTATTGCGGCATCGCAGCGATGCCGGAAATCCTCATCACGCGCGTCTGCTTTCATCGTATGCAGCACCTGCGTCACGTCATGTATCCTGAATACGCTACCTTCCCTGATAAATTCCGTCACCGCGATGCCTATCAGCGCATACAGATCCGGTGCAGGACGGTTAACTTGTTTCACGTCACCTCCGGGACTTGTATATCCGTACAGTGTTACACAGGTGATAACAACCCAATACCTTTTTCTGCTGTCAGTGAAAATGGCACAGGTTATTCGTCAGACAGATTGCCAGGCGTTATCACGCTGCGCGAATAGTAATACGCTGCTGTAGCAGATTCATGCAACTAAAAAATGGTTAAGCATGCCGATAACTCTATTTTAGCGCTGCGCTTATTGCGCCCGGAACATTCACCGACACGCTGCGCGGCGGGCGGGAATTATCGCGCCTGCTGCGACCGAGGTTAAATTTATGCAGCCAGCTGCGGTACTGCCTGATTAATTCCTGCGCATTTTTTTCATCACTGACGCGACAAATAAACAGCTGGCTCATGGTCTGGTGCTCAGCCGCCGTGGCGTAGATCTCGCAGGCCATCTCGCGTTGCTGCAGTTCAATCGCCGTAAAATGTAACTGCGGCCACTGCTGCAGTCGGTTAGCGAACATTTTATAGTCCATTTTAGGATCCTTTTATTTTTCTATTTTCTACTGGTATTACCTGTAAAAGGCACAATAGACCAAAAGTGAAAAAGCGCCAGTTTTGCGGGTCACGACCCATTAAATAGTGCACAAAATGAAAAAAATATTAACGTGTACAGCTTTTACCGCTGCGCTTATATTTTCGTGAAAGATTGAATAAGCGCAGCGGCTAATAGCTGCAGTGCAGAAATACCGTCTGGCTCGCAGCATCGCCTATCCTCTATTAGGGTTAACTGATGGCTAACCAAAGGAGAAGAGGGCATGACCAATCCGAGTGCCGCCGATGAACTGGCGCTGATCGATCGCTACTGGCGCGCCGCCAATTATCTGTCCGTCGGGCAAATCTACCTGATGGCCAACCCGCTGTTACGCGAACCACTGCAGCCCGGGCATATCAAGCCACGTCTGCTCG
>NZ_VOQX01000033.1:0-53039 GCF_016643525.1 Pantoea sp. Morm
AACAACGGAATTACCATGTGCGGATAAACCACCACGTCGCGCAACGGCAACACGGGGATTTCAATGCGTTCAGAACGCTCAGGATTCATAGAGCTCTCTCTTAGTTTAATGTCCGCCAGGTGATGGGAACCGCGTGATACAGGCTGTATGCAGTTAGACCCACAGGATTATGAGTATATGGGGATGCTTGCACGACATTCAATGTCACAGAGGTGAGAAAAATAAAAGGGGAAACATTTTCCACTTTTTTAAGATAACAACGTGGTGTAATTGATTATTTATTCGCCAGAAGCCTGGGCTTCATGCTTACCGTAAATCAGCATCGGGTCAGATTGCCCCTCGATCACTGACTCATCGATCACCACTTTCTCTACGCCTTCCATTGATGGCAGGTCGTACATGGTTTCGAGCAGCGCCGCTTCTACGATAGAACGCAGACCACGAGCCCCGGTTTTACGCGAGTTCGCTTTTTTCGCAATCGCCGTCAGCGCTTCGTCACGGAACTCCAGCTCCACGCCTTCCAGGTTAAACAGCGCCTGATACTGCTTGGTCAGCGCGTTTTTCGGTTCACGCAGGATCTGGATCAGCGCTTCTTCGCTCAGCTCGTTGAGCGTCGCCACCACCGGCAGACGACCAATGAACTCCGGAATCAGACCAAATTTGATCAGATCTTCCGGCTCAACCTGTGACAGCAACTCGCCTTCGCTGGCTTTCTGCGATTTACCTTTGACGGTCGCGCCAAAGCCAATACCGGAGCCGGTTTCAACACGCTGTGAAATCACTTTATCGAGGCCGGCAAACGCACCGCCACAGATAAACAGGATTTTCGAGGTGTCGACCTGCAGAAACTCCTGCTGCGGATGCTTACGTCCACCCTGCGGCGGCACGGCAGCCACTGTGCCTTCAATCAGTTTCAGCAGCGCCTGCTGCACGCCTTCACCTGACACATCACGGGTGATAGACGGGTTGTCTGATTTACGGGAAATCTTATCGATTTCATCGATGTACACGATGCCGCGCTGCGCTTTCTGTACGTCGTAGTCGCACTTCTGCAGCAGTTTCTGGATGATGTTTTCAACATCCTCGCCCACATAACCGGCTTCGGTCAGCGTGGTGGCATCCGCCATGGTGAAAGGCACATCCAGCAGGCGCGCCAGCGTTTCCGCCAGCAGGGTCTTACCGCTACCGGTTGGACCGATCAGCAGAATGTTACTTTTGCCCAGTTCAATCCCGTTGCTGGTGTCGCCGTTACGCAGACGTTTGTAGTGGTTGTACACCGCCACCGCCAGCACTTTTTTCGCCTTCTCCTGACCGATAACATAATCGTCAAGGTGATGGCGGATTTCATGCGGCGTCGGGAGCGCGCTGCGCTCGCGGTGCGGGGCCACTTCTTTAATCTCTTCGCGAATGATGTCGTTACACAGATCGACACACTCGTCGCAAATATACACTGACGGCCCGGCAATCAGCTTACGGACTTCATGCTGGCTTTTGCCGCAGAAAGAGCAGTACAGCAACTTACCTGAACCGTCTTTGCGCTTATCTGTCATCAGCTAACCTCTTTTCTTTCTCAGACCTAATTGGTGTACGGCAATGGCCGCACAGCAACGGCCGATATGCATGCAACTCACCTGTCTGCACCCGTTAACTATAGCGTAAGGGGCAGACAGATGTGTCTTATTGGCGATGCGTCAGGATGGAGTCGACCAGGCCATACTCTACCGCTTCGCTGGCAGAGAGGAAACGATCGCGCTCGGTGTCGCGTTCAATCTGCTCCAGCGATTTGCCGGTATGTTCCGCCATCAGCTCATTCATACGCTGCTTCACTTTCAGGATTTCACGCGCGTGGATCTCAATGTCCGTCGCCTGGCCCTGATAGCCGCCCAGCGGCTGGTGAATCATCACGCGTGAGTTTGGCAGACAGAAGCGCTTGCCTTTGGTCCCCGCCGTCAGCAGGAATGCGCCCATCGAACAGGCCTGGCCCATACAGATGGTGCTCACGTCCGGCTTGATGAACTTCATTGTGTCATAAATCGACATACCGGCGGTAATTACACCACCTGGCGAGTTAATGTAGAGGTAAATGTCTTTTTCAGGATTCTCAGCTTCCAGAAACAGCATCTGCGCCACAATCAGGTTCGCCATGTGATCCTCAACCTGACCGGTCAGGAAGATCACGCGCTCTTTAAGCAGGCGGGAGTAGATGTCGTAAGAACGCTCGCCGCGCGAGGTTTGTTCGACCACCATTGGCACCAGCGCATTGGTTGGTGCAGTAAATTCACGATCGCCACTGTATGACATTACCGTCTCCTGATAAATTTCATTGGCAACATTCTGTACCGATTTTACGCGAGGCGCGCGGCGAAAACTATGCGCAGCGGTCTCGTTCCGACATTACAGGACGGTTAATCAGCCAGTCTTACTGTTTTCACGCATTCTCCCTGTATCTGGGGATGCAGCCCAGTTGTTTCAAGCATAACAACCTTTTCCCCATTCGCTAACACGGAAAAACAGCTTAGCGAAGAATTTGCCGATTAATTAGTCAAATAGCGCACAAATGTGGTTGGTTTCCGCCAGAAACGAAAAAGCCCGCGACATAGCGGTCGCGGGCTTTAGCACTCAGGGTTAACTCACGAATCAGGCCGCAGAGGTCTGGTTCATCAGCTCCTGGAAGTTAGTGGCTTTGTCAGTCACTTTGGCTTTCGCCAGTACCGCTTCAACCGCCTGCTCTTCCAGCGCAACGTTGCGCATGTTGTTCATCAGCTCGCTGTTTTTGCTGTAGAACTCGATCACTTCCTGCGGATCTTCGTACGCAGAAGCCATCTCTTCGATCAGCGCTTTAACGCGATCTTCATCGGCTTTCAGCTCGTTGATGCGAATTACTTCGCCCAGCAGCAGACCGACCACAACGCGACGTTTTGCCTGCTCTTCGAACAGTTCACGTGGCAGTTCCAGCGCCTGCTTCTCGTTGCCGCCGAAACGCTGTGCAGCCTGACGACGCAGAACGTCGATTTCGCTGTCGATCAGTGCCACTGGCACGTCGATTTCGTTCGCGTTAACCAGACCGTCAATCGCCTGCGTCTTCACGCGGTTACGGATAGCGCCTTTCAGTTCGCGCTCCATGTTCTTACGCACTTCAGCGCGCAGACCTTCGATGGAGCCATCTTCCACGCCGAAACGCTTGATGAATTCAGCGGTCAGCTCCGGCAGTTCGCGGGTTTCCACTTTCTTCAGCACGATGTCGAACTTCGCGTCTTTGCCTTTCAGGTTTTCCGCGTGGTAGTCATCCGGAAATTTCACGTCGATGGTGAAGGTGTCGCCGGCTTTCTTGCCAGTGATGCCTTCTTCGAAGCCTGGGATCATACGACCCTGCCCCATTGCCAGCACGAAGTCAGACGCTTTGCCGCCTTCGAACTCTTCGCCGTCTACAGAGCCGGTGAAATCGATGGTCGCGCGATCTTCTGCTGATGCCGCTGCATCGGTCTCTTTCCAGGTCGCCTGCTGCTTCTGCAGGGTTTCCAGCATGGTGTCGACGTCAGCGTCGGTCACTTCAACCACCGGTTTTTCGACTTCGATTGCATCCAGGCCTTTCAGCTCAACTTCCGGATACACTTCGAACTCAACCGCGTAAGTGAAATCTTCACCTTCTTTATACTCACCCGGCACGTAGTTCGGTGCGCCAGCTGGGTTGATCTTCTCTTTGATGATGGCGTCAACGAAGTTACGCGTCATCAGCTCGCTCAGGACGTCCTGACGAACAGAGGCACCGTAGCGCTGATTAATGATGGTAGCCGGCACTTTGCCTTTACGGAAACCGTCGATACGGACTTTCTTAGCCACTTCCACCAGTTCTTTCTTCACTGCGCTTTCGATGCTGTCCTTAGGAACAGTAATCGAAATGCGACGGCCCAGACCCTGAGTGGTTTCTACTGAAACTGTCATCTTGTTACCTCAAAAAATCACGTGCTCGGTCAACTTCAGACACCACACAATTAATGCGCCGTATCCAACAACCGGGACGGCCTCTGCAGGCAGAACCTAATCCCTGTCACCAGAAGCGTCCCGAAGACATTCCGGAAAAATAGACGCCGCATTATAGCGGCATCCCCGGAATGAGTCGAGGCTGCAAACTCACCACTTTTTAACGGTTTTGCTGCTTTTTTGCGCCGCAGATCGCGTTTGTGCATCATTGAGGTAAGAAAAAACGGCCCGCAGGCCGTTTTGGAGGAAGCTGAAGAGAAAAACTCAGGCCAGCGTACCGGCACCGCGACAGTTCGGTGAGGCGAGTACGGTATCCTGCAGTCCATCCCACTCTTTGCGCGTGTAGGTATGCAGCGCCAGCGCATGAACGCTGCCTGCCAGCTCGGTCGCCAGCTCGCCATAAATGGCGCGGTGACGCTGCAGGAAGCGCTGTCCGGTGAAAAGGTCGCTGACGATCACCACTTTGAAGTGACTTTCAGAACCGGCAGGCACGTTATGACGATAGCTTTCGTCATGCACTTCGAGATGTGCAGGCTCAAAAGCGTTACGCAGCTTTTCTTCTATTTGTTCGCGAATCATTGTTAACACTCCTCTACGGCGAGCGCTGTGCCCCATCTGTTTAAATATTAGTAGGTTTTTTACCTTTCCCGCAGTCCGGCAGGAAATAAATCCTGCTGCGCTGCGCATCTTAGCCTGCTGAGGCTGTCGGTCAATCGGTTACCGCGTCCGGCTGTCCGAAAAAATCCTTTACAATCAATTTCCCCTGGTGCGGGGCTTTTTTCGCCGTGCCGCAATGCTATGATGGCCGCAGTTTTGCAAACCAACCCATATGCTAACGAGAATGAGTATGTTGAAAAAACTGTTATTCCCTCTGCTGGCTGCCTTTATTTTGGCCGGCTGCGCCAGCAATAACACCACGCTGAACATCCAGCCAAAAATCCAGCTGCCACAGCAGGATCCGAGCCTGATGGGCGTTACCGTCAGCGTTAACGGTGCCGATCAGCGCAGCGATCAGGCGCTGGCCAAAGTGAACCGCGACGGTCAGCTGATCACCCTGACCCCGTCACGCGATCTGCGTTTCCTGCTGCAGGAAGTGCTGGAGAAGCAGATGACCTCGCGCGGCTACATGATTGGCCCGAACGGCGCGGTGGATCTGCAGATCGTGGTTAATGGCCTGTACGCCGATGTTACGCAGGGCAACGTGCGTTACAGCATCACCACCAAAGCGGATATCTCTATTATCGCTACCGCGAAAAACGGCAACAAGCAGGTGAAAAACTACCGTCAGACTTACAGCGTAGAGGGTGCCTTCAGCGCCACTAACGATAAGATCACCAACGCGGTTAACTCGACCCTGAGCGACGTGATTGCCGATATGGCGCAGGACACCAGCGTCAATAACTTCATCAAGCAAAACGCGCGTTAATTTTCCGCAGTAACCTGCCCGGTCCCCGCTGACCGGGCTTCATTTCAGGCTGGCTATGACATCTCACTATCTGCGTATTTTTACCCAACGTAACGCTGCGGTCCTGCTGCTGCTCGGTTTCGCTTCCGGTCTGCCGCTGGCGCTGACCGCCGGTACGCTCCAGGCGTGGATGACGGTAGAGAATGTCGACCTGAAAACCATTGGTTTCTTCTCCCTCGTCGGTCAGGCTTACGTGTTTAAGTTCCTGTGGTCGCCGATGATGGATCGCTATACCCCGCCCTTTCTTGGCCGGCGGCGCGGCTGGCTGCTGGTCACGCAGTTAGCGCTAATTGCCGGCATTGTGGCGATGGGCTTTATGCAGCCGTCACGCGACCTTACCCTGCTGGCGGCGCTGGCGGTGCTGGTGGCGTTCTGCTCAGCCTCGCAGGATATTGTGTTTGATGCGTGGAAAACCGATGTGCTGCCGCCGGAAGAGCGCGGCAGCGGCGCGGCGATAACCGTGCTTGGTTACCGGCTGGCGATGCTGATTTCCGGCGGCCTGGCGTTGTGGCTGGCGGATCGCTATCTCGGCTGGCAGGCCACCTACTGGCTGATGGCGCTGCTGATGGTGCCCGGACTGATCGCCACGCTGCTGGCGCGTGAACCTGAGGCGCCGGTGCACGAGCCGCACTCGCTGCGTCAGGCCGTCGCGTTTCCGCTGAAGGATTTCTTTCAGCGCAACAACGCCTGGCTGCTGATCACCTTAATTATTCTCTACAAGCTGGGCGACGCGTTCGCCGCTTCGCTCACCACCACCTTCCTGATTCGCGGCGTGGGCTTCAGCGCTGGTGATGTCGGTCTGGTGAATAAAACGCTCGGCCTGCTGGCGACCATTATCGGTGCGCTGTACGGCGGCGTGCTGATGCAGCGCCTGAGCCTGTTCCGCGCGCTGATGATCTTCGGCGTGCTGCAGGCAGTATCTAATTTCGCTTACTGGCTGCTGGCGGTAACGCCACCGCATCTGTGGAGCATGGCCAGCGCGGTATTTATCGAAAACCTGTGCGGCGGCATGGGCACCGCCGCCTTTGTGGCGTTGCTGATGACGTTGTGCAACAAATCGTTCTCGGCCACGCAGTTCGCACTGCTGTCAGCGCTGTCAGCGGTTGGACGCGTGTATGTCGGTCCGGCGGCTGGCTGGCTGGTCGAACTATGGGGCTGGCCGGTATTTTATGCCTTTACCGTGGTGGCCGCCGTACCGGGCCTGCTGCTGCTGTGGGCGTGTCGCGGCACGCTACAGGCAATGCAGCACAGCGGTGAATTCATGAAGCGCAGCCTGTGGCCACAGGGTTATCGCTGGACGGTACGCCTGTTCGCGGCGGGCTGTACGCTGCTGGCGCTCTGGCTGCTGACGCTGGCACTGCGTGCGGCGGATATCTGGCACAGCGCGACGCTGCCGACCCATCTGTTTGAGGCAGGGATGGCGCTGGCGCTACTGGCGGTGCTGCTCGGCGTGATGCTGGACTGGCTGGCATTAAGAAAAACAGCGTCAAATCGTGCACATTAACGCTGCGCTATTTGCCAGACGGGGATAAATCGCTTAAAAATAGCCCCCGGCGAATTTTAAGCGATAGCATTTTTTTTAACGCGAAATAGAAACATTAAATTAACAATCCTGCGTAATATTTAAATCCGGTGAGCAATTAATTTGTAGAAATTTCATCGCCAAAATGATGCAGAATTGTTAAATAAATGAGTATTAAAACTCCGGTTTATGCTTTCCCTGTTTTCTCTGCGGTTAATGTCATTGGTTTTTGTTATATTGCCGCCAACTGCTTGTCGCAGTTAATAATTTGTCACCCTGCGCAACATCTGTGACACCCTTAGCAAAAGGTGTCAACAGCCTTCTGACACATCCTTAAGCTGGTTTACACTGCATAAACCTTCCCGTAAAATGCGCGCACACTTAAACGACAATAGAGCCCTTTGTCATTGAGGTCGTTAAATGAGACTCAGGAAATACAATAAAAGTTTGGGGATTTTGTCATTAATTGCAGGCGCTGTATTACTCAGCGGCTGCGATAGTGCGTTGTTAAATCCCAAGGGACAGATTGCACTGGAGCAACGTTCACTGATTCTGACAGCTTTCGGCTTGATGATGATCGTCGTTATTCCGGCAGTCTTAATGGCTGTTGTGTTCGCCTGGAAATATCGGGCAACCAATACCAACGCGAAGTATAGCCCTAACTGGTCACACTCTAACAAAGTGGAAGCCGTGGTCTGGACCATTCCGATCCTGATCATTCTCTTCCTCGGCGTGCTGACCTGGAAATCAACCCACGCGCTGGAGCCGAGCAAACCGCTGGCCTCTGACGTGAAACCGGTTGAGATCGACGTAGTGGCACTGGACTGGAAATGGCTGTTCATCTACCCGGAACAGGGTATTGCAACCGTCAACCAGATTGCCTTCCCGGCAAATACTCCGGTGAACTTCAAGATCACCTCGAACTCCGTCATGAACTCCTTCTTTATTCCTACGCTCGGCAGCCAGATCTACGCCATGGCGGGTATGCAGACCAAACTGCACCTGATCGCCAACGAGCCAGGTACGTTCGACGGTATCTCTGCTAACTTCAGCGGTCGCGGTTTCTCTGGTATGAAGTTCAAAGCCATTGCCACCAAAGACGATGCGGAATTCCAGCAGTGGGTTGCCAAAGTTAAAGCGGCACCTAACACGCTGACCACCATGGATGATTTCGAAAAGCTGGCTGCGCCAAGCGAAAATCACCCGGTGGAATATTTCTCAACTGCGAATCCGGAACTGTTCAAGCAGGTTATTGATAAGTTCATGATGAGCCACGGGAAAATGGACATGTCGCACGAAGGCATGGACATGAATCACGCCGCAGCTGCGGGAGCCGAGGAATAATACGATGTTCGGAAAATTAACACTGGATGCAGTGCCCTACCATGAACCCATTATCATGGTTACGGTCGCCGGTATCATCATTGGTGGTCTGGCGCTGATCGCTGCTATTACCTATTTCGGTAAATGGCAGTATCTGTGGTCTGAATGGTTAACCTCCATCGACCACAAAAAACTGGGTATCATGTACATCATCATGGCCTTTGTCATGCTGCTGCGCGGCTTTGCCGATGCGGTAATGATGCGTACCCAACAGGTGATGGCTTCCGCCGGGGAAGCAGGCATACTGCCACCGCACCACTACGACCAGATCTTCACCGCTCACGGCGTGATCATGATCTTCTTCGTGGCGATGCCTTTCGTGGTGGGTCTGATGAACATCGCGGTTCCGCTGCAAATCGGTGCCCGTGACGTTGCCTTCCCGTTCCTGAACAACCTGAGCTTCTGGTTCACCGCTATCGGTGTGATCCTGGTTAACCTGTCACTGGGTGTGGGCGAATTCGCACAGACCGGCTGGCTGGCTTATCCACCGCTCTCGGGGGCAGAATACAGTCCTGGCGTCGGGGTCGATTACTGGATCTGGAGTCTCCAGCTCTCCGGTATTGGTACCACGCTGACCGGTATCAACTTCTTCGTGACCATTCTGAAGATGCGTGCACCGGGCATGGACCTGTTCAAGATGCCGGTATTCACCTGGGCAGCACTGTGTACTAACGTCCTGATTATCGCTGCGTTCCCGGTTCTGACCGTGACGCTGGCACTGTTGACGCTTGATCGTTACCTCGACTTCCATTTCTTTACCAATGATATGGGCGGTAACATGATGATGTACGTCAACCTGATCTGGGTCTGGGGTCACCCGGAGGTGTACATCCTCGTTCTGCCGGTGTTTGGTGTCTTCTCTGAAGTCACGGCCACCTTCTCGAAAAAGCGTCTGTTTGGTTACACCTCGCTGGTGTGGGCAACCATCGCCATTACCGTTCTGTCGTTCATCGTTTGGCTGCACCACTTCTTCACCATGGGTGCCGGTGCGAACGTTAACGCCTTCTTCGGTATCATGACGATGATCATCGCGATTCCGACCGGGGTGAAAATCTTTAACTGGCTGTTCACCATGTATCAGGGTCGTATCGAGTTCAACTCGGCGATGCTGTGGACCATCGGCTTCCTGGTCACCTTCTCCGTTGGTGGGATGACCGGCGTACTGCTGGCGGTACCAGGCGCAGACTTCGTGCTGCACAACAGCCTGTTCCTGATTGCACACTTCCACAACGTTATCATCGGTGGTGTAGTGTTCGGTTGTATGGCTGGCGTGACCTACTGGTTCCCGAAAGCCTTCGGCTTCACCCTGAACGAAACCTGGGGCAAACGTGCTTTCTGGTTCTGGATCATCGGCTTCTTCGTTGCCTTTATGCCGCTGTACGCGCTGGGCTTCATGGGGATGACCCGTCGTCTGAGCCAGGACATCGATCCGCAGTTCCACTCTCTGCTGGTAGTTGCAGCAGGCGGTGCAGCGCTGATCGCCTGCGGTATCCTGTGCCAGCTTATCCAGTTCTGGGTATCGGTACGTGACCGTGAGCAGAACCGCGATCTGACCGGTGACCCGTGGGGCGGCCGTACGCTGGAGTGGGCAACCTCTTCACCTCCGCCGTTCTACAACTTTGCTGTGATCCCTCATATCCACGAGCGTGATGCGTTCTGGGAAATGAAAGAGAAAGGCGAAGCGTACAAGCAGCCAGAAAAATATGAAGAAATTCATATGCCGAAAAACAGCGGCGCGGCCATTGTTATCGCTGCCTTCATGACAGTCTTCGGTTTTGCCCTGATCTGGCACATCTGGTGGCTGGCAGGTCTTACTTTCCTTGGCACCATCGTGACCTGGATTGTGAAGAGCTTCGATGAAGACGTGGATTACTACGTACCGGTTGCTGAAATCGAGCAGATCGAGAAGAAGCACTTTGATGACATCAGCAAAGCAGGTCTGAAATAATGTCAACTGAAACCGTTAAACACCACCACGACGCCCATGCGGAGCATGGGCATCACGATGCGGGAGCCAATAAAGTCTTTGGCTTCTGGATCTACCTGATGAGTGACTGCATTATCTTCGCAACCCTGTTTGCGACCTATGCGGTCATGGTTAACAACACTGCCGGTGGCCCGGCAGGTAAAGATATCTTCGAACTGCCGTTTGTGCTGGTTGAAACCGCGCTGCTGCTGCTGAGCTCCATCACGTATGGTATGGCAGTGATTGCGATGAACAACCAGAACAAAGGTTCGGTCATCAGCTGGCTGGCGTTGACCTTCCTGTTCGGTGCCGGATTTATCGGGATGGAAATCTATGAATTCCATCACCTGATCAAGGAAGGTTTCGGTCCTGACCGCAGCGGCTTCCTGTCTGGCTTCTTTACGCTGGTCGGTACGCACGGTCTGCACGTGACCTCTGGTCTGATCTGGATGGCCGTGCTGATGTTCCAGATCGCTAAACGCGGTCTGAGCGCCACCAACCGCACCCGTATCATGTGTCTGAGCCTGTTCTGGCACTTCCTGGATGTGGTGTGGATCTGCGTATTCACCGTTGTCTATCTGATGGGGGCCATGTAATGAGTCATTCTGTAAACGAACATGGTGCATCTCACGGTAGCGTGAAGTCTTACATGATCGGCTTCATCCTCTCGATCATCCTGACGGCGATTCCGTTCTGGATGGTGATGGATGGCAGTGCTTCTCACGGCACCATTCTGGGTGTGGTTCTGGTGTGTGCAGTGGTTCAGGTGCTGGTGCACCTGGTCTACTTCCTGCATCTGGACAGCAAATCCGAGGGTGGCTGGAACATGGTGGCCATTGTCTTCTCCGCAGTCATTATCCTGATTGTGGTGATTGGCTCACTGTGGATTATGTGGAACCTCAACTACAACATGATGGCCCACTAAAGAGTCACGCGTAATGATTAAGCAATACCTGCAAGTAACAAAACCAGGAATTATTTTCGGCAATTTAATTTCTGTGATCGGTGGATTCCTGCTGGCTTCAAAAGGCAGCATTGATTACCCCCTGTTTCTCGTCGCTTTGGTGGGCGTTTCGCTGGTGGTCGCATCCGGTTGTGTATTCAACAATGTGATTGACCGCGACATCGACATCAAAATGGAGAGAACGCGGAACCGTGTTCTGGTCAAAGGCCTGATCTCGGCGAAAGTAAGCCTGGTTTATGCAACCGCATTGGGTATTGCTGGCTTTGCGTTGCTGTATTTTGGCGCTAACCCGCTGGCCATGTGGCTGGCGGTGATGGGCTTCGTCGTCTATGTCGGCATTTACAGCCTCTACATGAAGCGTCATTCGGTCTATGGCACGCTGATTGGCAGCCTCTCTGGCGCCGCGCCGCCAGTAATTGGCTACTGCGCGGTGACCAACCAGTTTGATGCTGGCGCGTTAATCTTACTGGCTATCTTTAGCCTGTGGCAGATGCCGCACTCCTACGCGATTGCCATCTTCCGCTTCAAAGATTATCAGGCCGCTAATATTCCGGTTCTGCCGGTGGTGAAAGGCATCTCCGTGGCGAAAAATCATATTACGCTGTACATCCTGGCGTTCATGATTGCCACGCTGATGCTGTCGCTGGGCGGTTATGCTGGCTACAAATACCTGGTGGTGGCTGCCGCCGTCAGCGTGTGGTGGCTGGGTATGGCACTGTCAGGTTACAAAACCTCAAACGATAAAGTTTGGGCGCGTAAACTGTTTGTGTTCTCCATTGTCGCCATCACTGCGCTGAGCGTGATGATGTCGGTGGACTTTATGGCCCCGGCCTCTAAGGACCTGCTGACTTACGTCTGGTAAGTCAGACCGTTACTCCGGACAAGGGCGCGAATTTCGCGCCCTTTCTTTTTGTTACCACTGCTTAAAAACAATTGTTTTACCCGCCCTGCCCTGCTTTCTAAAATAAGCGCTGCATGTCCCGGTGAGCCGGGTCGCAGATAAGGGCGCGCAACCTGTGCCGCTGCAACCTGAAGTCCCAGGGGCATAAACTTACAGAGGTTGGAATGAACGATAATAGAATGACACCAGTTGAGCTTCGGGCAACATGGGGTTTAGGCACAGTTTTTTCCCTGCGCATGCTGGGAATGTTTATGGTCCTGCCGGTACTGACCACTTACGGTATGGCTTTACAGGGCGCCAGCGAAACGTTGATCGGTCTGGCAATTGGTATTTATGGTCTGGCGCAGGCCGTGTTTCAGATCCCCTTTGGTCTGCTGTCCGACCGTATTGGCCGCAAGCCGCTGATTGTCGGTGGCCTGCTGCTGTTTGTGCTTGGTAGCCTTATTGCCGCCACCAGCACCTCCATCTGGGGCATTATCCTTGGTCGCGCGCTGCAGGGCTCCGGTGCCATTGCCGCGGCGGTGATGGCACTGCTGTCAGACCTGACCCGTGAACAGAACCGCACCAAAGCGATGGCGTTTATCGGCATCAGCTTCGGCGTTACCTTTGCGATTGCCATGGTGGTCGGCCCGATTGTCACGCATGCGCTGGGTCTGCACGCGCTGTTCTGGATGATTGCCCTGCTCGCCAGCCTGGGTATCGTGATCACCCTGCTGGTCGTGCCCAATGCGCCGGGCCACGTGCTGAACCGCGAATCCGGCATGGTCAAAGGCAGCATTCGCGCGGTGCTGGCCAATCCCAAATTGCTGAAGCTGAATATCGGCATTCTCTGTCTGCACATTTTACTGATGTCGAGCTTCGTCGCGCTGCCGGGCCAGTTTGAACAGGCGGGCTTCCCGGCGGCTGAACACTGGAAAGTGTATCTGGTGACCATGCTGGTGGCGTTTGTCGCCGTGGTGCCGTTTATTATCTATGCCGAGGTAAAACGCCGCATGAAGCGGGTGTTTGTCGGCTGCGTGGCGCTGATCATCATCGCGGAGATTGTGCTGTGGGGCGCCGCAGGCCACTTCTGGACGCTGGTGATTGGCGTGCAGCTGTTTTTCCTTGCCTTTAACCTGATGGAAGCGATTCTGCCGTCGCTGATCAGCAAAGAGTCGCCGGCGGGCTACAAAGGCACGGCCATGGGGATTTATTCCACCAGCCAGTTTATTGGCGTCGCGATTGGCGGCAGCCTGGGCGGCTGGATTTTCGGCCACTTCGATGCGCAAACGGTGTTTCTGGTCGGCGCGATAGTGGCTGCGGCGTGGCTGTTTGTCGCCATGTCGATGCAGGAGCCGCCGTACGTCAGCAGCCTGCGCCTGGTGCTGAGTGATGCGGTGCTGGCAGTACCGAATCTGGAGAAGCGGCTGCGCGCGCAGCCCGGCGTGGCGTCAGTGTTTATCGTGCCGGAAGAGAAAAGTGCCTACATTAAAATTGACAGCAAAGTGACGAGCCGCGTGGAGCTGGAGGCGCTGCTCGCCAGCAGTTAATGACTTAGCCACAGCGGACCGCGATGCTCTGGCTCCACGCGGTCCGCTCAGCGTCACTACAGCGACATATCCACCACAATACGCCCTTCAATTTTGCCGGCGTGCATGCGCGCAAAGATATCGTTGATGTTAGTCAGCGGCTCAACCGCGACATTCGCTTTCACCTTATGGCGACCGGCAAAATCCAGTGCCTCCTGCAGATCTTTACGCGTGCCGACAATCGAGCCGCGCACCGTAATGCCATCCAGCACCATGTCGAAGATCGAGAGATCGAATTTCCCCGGCGGCAGGCCGTTGAGCACCATGGTGCCGCCGCGACGCAGCGTGCCGATCGCCTGTTCAAACGCTTTTGGCGAGACCGCCGTCACCAGCACGCCGTGCGCACCGCCAAAACTTTCCTGGAACACTTTCGCCGGATCGACCTGCTTCGCATTGGCAACCACGCTGGCACCGAGCCGTTTGGCAAATGCCAGCTTATCGTCGTCGATATCGACCGCCGCCACGTTGAGCCCCATCGCCACCGCATACTGAATAGCCATATGCCCCAGGCCGCCGATGCCGGAAACCACCACCCAGTCACCCGGTTTGGTATCGGTCATCTTCAGACCTTTATAGACGGTTACGCCGGCACACAAAATCGGAGCCACTTCATTAAACTCAACATTGTCAGGAATGATGCCTACGTAGTTGGCATCCGCCAGGCAGTACTCGGCAAAGCTGCCGTTGACCGAATAGCCGGCATTCTGCTGCGACAGACACAGCGTCTCCCAGCTGTCGAGGCAGTGCTCGCAGTGGCCACACGCCGAGTAAAGCCACGGCACACCGACGCGATCGCCCAGTTTGAGATGTTTCACCCCTTCGCCAATGGCCACCACCTGCCCGACGCCTTCATGGCCGGGAATAAACGGCGGATTGGGCTTGATCGGCCAGTCGCCTTCGGCGGCGTGCAGGTCGGTATGGCACACGCCGGTGGCGGCGATTTTCACCAGAATCTGCCCTGGCCCAACGGACGGCACCGGCACCTGCTCAATCACCAGCGGTTCACCAAACGCCTTTACAATCGCGGCTTTCATGGTGGTTTTGATTTGCATATTCATCTTTCACTCTCCATTTGAACGGATGCAGACTCAGAACAGCCCCAGTGGCGCTGTGCCATAGCTGACCAGCAGATTTTTGGTTTGCTGATAGGCGCTGAGCGCCATTTTGTGGGTTTCACGCCCGACGCCCGACTGCTTGTAGCCACCGAATGCCGCATGGGCGGGATAGATGTGATAGCAGTTGGTCCAGACGCGACCGGCTTTAATGCCGCGGCCCATGCGATACGCCAGATTGGTATCGCGCGTCCACACGCCCGCGCCCAGACCAAACTGGGTTTCATTGGCGATCGCGAGCGCCTCTGCCTCATCATGGAATGTGGTGACGCCAATCACTGGCCCAAAAATCTCCTCCTGGAAACAGCGCATCTGGTTGCTGCCCTTGATCAGGGTGGGCTGGATGTAGAATCCGTTATCCAGCTCCGCGGCGATATGCGCACGCTCGCCCCCTGTCAGAATCTGCCCCCCTTCCTCGCGGGCAATGTTGATGTAGGACAGGATTTTGTCGAATTGCTGGCGCGAAGCCTGAGCACCGATCATGGTGTCGGTATCGAGCGGATCGCCACGGCGAATGGTGGCAACCTTGGCCAGCACCCGCTCCATAAAGGGCTGGTAGATCGATTCATGAATCAACGCGCGCGATGGACAGGTACAGACTTCGCCCTGATTAAAGAAGCCCAGCACCAGCCCCTCGACCGCTTTCTCGATGAACGCCTCTTCGCCCGACATCACATCCGCGAAGTAGATGTTAGGTGATTTGCCGCCCAGCTCGACGGTGCAGGGAATGATGTTCTCCGCCGCACAGGCCATGATATGCCGCCCGACCGGCGTGGATCCGGTAAAGGCAATTTTAGCGATGCGCTTGCTGGTGGCCAGCGCTTCGCCGGCTTCGCGGCCAAAGCCCTGCACCACATTCAGCACGCCCGGTGGAAACAGATCACCAATCAGCTCCATCAGCAGCGTAATACCAAGCGGCGTCTGCTCAGCCGGTTTCAGCACCACGCAGTTACCGGCGGCCAGCGCCGGTGCCAGCTTCCACGCCGCCATGAGCAGCGGGAAATTCCACGGGATGATCTGTCCGACTACGCCCAGCGGCTCATGGAAGTGATAGGCCACCGTGGTTTCGTCGATCTCAGCGGTGCTGCCCTCCTGCGCGCGCAGGCAGCCGGCAAAGTAGCGAAAATGGTCGACCGCCAGCGGCAGATCGGCATTGAGCGTCTCGCGAATCGGTTTACCGTTATCCCAGCTCTCCGCTACCGCCAGCTTCTCAAGACTGGCTTCCATACGATCGGCCACCTGCAGCAGCAGGTTGGCGCGCTGCTGTACGCTGGTTTTGCCCCACGCATCGGCGGCCTGATGCGCGGCATCCAGCGCCAGATCGATGTCGCGCGCGTCGGAGCGCGGGAACTGAGCGATATCGCTGCCGTCTACCGGCGAGGTGTTCATAAAGTACTGGCCGCTCAGCGGCTCGGTGAAGTTGCCGGCGATATAGTTGCCGTAGGTCGCCTGGAAAGAGACCAGCGCGCCGGGCGTGCCGGGATGTGCATAACGCATCGCAAACTCCTTATTATCAGGTCAGAGGGTCTGAACAGGCAGCGCAACTGCCTGTGTCGGTATTGCAGCGCGCGTGCCAGTTTTTTCTCATCAGGCGCAAAAGCGATAAATGCATTATTTATCAATCAAATAAATTCATTCCCCGCCAGCTACCCTGTCAGTCCTCCACGACAAACATTGTATCTGTGTTGCGTATCGCAACAGTGCAGAAACCCGAACGCTACAATGTTGCAACACTTACACGCCGTTCTGAGGTCACTCATGCAGGGAAATTCAGCCGCGTCTGCCGTGCACGCCAACCCGCTGTTAAGCGACTCCTGGTTCCGCAGCCAGCTGTATGGATTAGAGCGCAGCGCCGACGATTTCCCGCGCGTGCGTCAGGGCGAGCTGGCCGATGTGCTGGCCAGCAACGCCGGGCTGCAGCAGTTTGCGCAGCCGGTCATCCGCCAGCTGGCGCAGCAGATGGCGGAGACGCAGTCGGTGGTGATCCTGTCCGATGCCAGCGGGCTGGTGCTGAACACCTTTGGCGATATGCAGGCGCTGGAGAAAGCCCAGCGCTTTGCCCTGGCACCCGGTAATTTGTGGAGTGAATGCGGACGCGGCACCAATGCGATTGGCACCGCGCTGGCGATTGATGACGGCTGTGAAATTGATGGCCAGCAGCATTTCCTGACGCGCAATCAGGGTCTGTACTGCGCCGCGATGCCGTTGCAGATGCCCAACGGTCAGATAGCCGGCGTGCTGGATATCTCGGGTCCGGCACACTTTCCGCATCCGCATACCCTGAACCGGGTGAAAGCAGCGGCAAAGCAGATCGAGTACCTGTGGGTGAAGCAGAGCCTGCATCCGCAGCAGTGGCTGCTCAGTCTGCATCCGCAGCCGCAGGGCATCGACACCAGTGATGAATTGCTGCTGGTATTCTCTGACAATGTGCTGACCGCAGCCAACCGGCTGGCGATGCGCGAACTGGCTCTCAGCGCCGACCGCTTTGCCAGCCTGACGTTTCAGCAGCTGTTTCCGCAACTGCAGCAGCAGGCCAACAGCGTTCCCGCCGCGGTCGACATTGGCGCGCAGCGCTACTGGTTCCGCCTGCGCGCGCCGCAGCGCAGCCACGTCAGCGTGCCGGACAGTCGTACGCATGACTTGCCGCGCGTGCTGGGAGCTGACGGCGCAAAAATGCTGCGGTTGCTGGATGCCGGCGTTTCGCTGTGCATTTATGGTGAAACCGGCAGCGGCAAGGAGTATGTCAGCCGTGCTCTGCACCAGCAAAGCCGCTGGCGCACGGGCAAGTTTGTCGCCATCAACTGTGCCGCCATCCCCGAAGCGCTGATTGAATCCGAACTGTTTGGCTACCAGCCCGGCGCATTTACTGGCGCCAGTAAAAATGGCTACATCGGCAAAATTCGCGAAGCGGATGGCGGCGTGCTGTTCCTGGATGAAATCGGTGACATGCCGCTGACGCTGCAGACCCGTTTGCTGCGCGTGCTGCAGGAAAAAGAGGTGGCGCCACTCGGCTCCAGTCGCAGCTGGCCGGTGAATTTTGCCATAATTTGCGCCACGCATCGCGATCTGGCCCAGCGCGTGGCCGCCGGCGAATTTCGTGAGGATTTGCTCTATCGTCTGCAGGAGTTTGCGCTGACCCTTCCGCCACTGCGCGCCTGGCCGAACGTCGCCGGGTTTATCCGCGATTTATGGCAGGAACTGGGAGCCGCGCAGCGTGGCGTACAGCTGTCTCCGGCGCTGCTGACGGCGCTGGCGCAGCAGCCATGGCCAGGCAATGTGCGCCAGCTACGCAGTCTGCTGCGCGTGCTGCTGGCGCTCGCCGATGAGGGCGAAACGCTGACGGAAAGTCACTTGCCGGCAGAGTATCGCCGCCCGCCGGCACCGCCGCTGCGCGAACGCCACGATGAACAGCTGATCAGTGAAACGCTGCAGCGCTATGACGGCAATATCAGTAAAGCGGCGCAGGCGCTGGGGGTCGCGCGCAGCACGCTGTATCGTCGTGCGGCGCGCGACAGAGGGGATTAATCGCGGAAGTTTTTGAACTGGAACGGCTGACCCAGGTTGCCACCGCGCACCAGCGCCATCGCACCCTGCAGATCGTCGCGGGATTTACCGGTGACGCGCAGCTCTTCACCCTGAATCTGCGTCTGCACTTTCAGTTTGCTGTCTTTGATCAGCTTAACGATTTTCTTCGCGACATCGCTTTCGATGCCTTTTTTCAGCTTCGCTTCAACGCTCCAGCTTTTACCGCTGTGCACAATCTCTTCCGGTACTTCAATCGCCGCGCCTTCAATGCCGCGCTTCAGCAGCTTTTCACGCAGAATATCCACCAGCTGCTTCACCTGAAAATCCGATTCGCTGGTGACTTTGATGGTCTCATTCTTTTCGTTGAGCTCAAAGCTGGCGCTCACGTTGCGGAAATCGAAACGGGTTGAGATCTCACGGTTGGCATTCTCCACCGCATTACGCACTTCCGGCAGTTCGACTTCGGAAACGATATCGAAAGATGGCATCTTTTCTTCTCCTGATACTAAAGTGACATGCATAATACGCGTCTTGTCGCGCTAATAAAACACGCGACGCGGAAAGCTATAATTAAGGGTGTGACACCCATTCACCCACCCGCCAGCGGGAGGCATAATGAAAATTACCGTGTTGGGTTGCGGCGCCCTGGGGCAAATCTGGCTCGCGGCCCTTGCACGCCAGGGACATGACGTTCAGGGCTGGCTGCGCGTACCGCAGCCGTACTGTTCGGTCAACGTGGTCGATCCGCAGGGCCACGTCAGCAATCACACCTTCATCGCTAACGATCCGCTGTTTCTGGCTGAAAGCCAGCTGCTACTGGTGACCCTGAAAGCGCCACAGGTTTCACCTGCGGTGAAAAACCTGCAAAGCGTGCTGCCGCGCCACGCGCCGATCCTGCTGCTGCACAACGGCATGGGTACCATCGAAGAGCTCAAAGAAGTGCAGCAGCCGCTGCTGCGCGGCATCACCACGCACGCGGCGATGCGCGACGGCACGGTGATTAAGCATGTCGCGCAGGGCATCACCCACATCGGGCCTGCCAGCCGCGAAAGCGCGGCGCTGAGCGATATCGCCGATATTCTGCATCAGGCACTGCCGGACGTGGCGTGGCACGATAACATCGCGTCTGCCAGCTGGCGCAAGCTGGCAGTTAACTGCGTGATCAACACACTGACGGTTGAGCACGACTGCCAGAACGGTGCGCTGCGCGCCTGGCCGGAACAGATTAACCGGCTGTGCGAGGAGCTGGCCTGGGTGATGGAGCGCGAGGGCCAGCACATCGCGCTGGATAACCTGCGCGACATTATCTACGACGTCATCGACAGCACCGCCGCCAACGTCTCCTCAATGCTGCAGGATGTGCGTGCGCAGCGTCAGACTGAAATTGATTACATTACCGGCTACCTGCTGCGCCGCGCCCGTGCGCAGGGGATTGCGCTGCCGGAAAATACCCGCCTGTACGACCTGATTAAACGCAAGGAGTCCCAATATGAGCGCGAACGCATCAGTGCTGGTTTGCCTGGCCCATGGCAGTGAAGAGATAGAAGCGGTCACCACCATTGACCTGCTGGTCCGCGCCGGCCTGAAGGTGACCACCGCCAGCGTGGAGAGCGACGGCACGCGCGAGATTGTCTGCTCCCGCGGTGTGCGCCTGCTGGCTGACGCACCGCTGGTTGAAGTGGCGGATAACGATTTTGCCGCCATCGTCCTGCCGGGCGGCCTCAAAGGCGCTGAAACCTTCCGCGACAGCCCACTGCTGGTGGAGACGGTACGCCAGTTTCATCTGTCAGGCAAAATTGTCGCGGCGATCTGTGCCGCGCCGGGCACGGTGCTGGTGCCGCATGACCTGTTTCCGGTGGGCAATATGACCGGTTTTCCCGGCCTGAAGCACACCATTCCGGAGGAGAAATGGATGGAGCGCCGCGTGGTGTGGGATCCGCGCGTTAATCTGCTGACCAGCCAGGGGCCGGGCACGGCGATCGATTTTGCCCTGAAGCTGATTGATCTGCTGGTGGATAAAGAGCAAGCACGTGAAGTCGCGTCACAGCTGGTGCTGGCGGCAGGGATTTATAATTATCAGGAATTTGAAGAGCGCGCGTAAAAAAGGTCGCCATCAATGGCGACCCCACGAGATCAGTGCACAGTTTTATTCGTCGCGGTGATTACAGGGTGCGCATTCCTGCGCACCGGGTTTTGCCCATGCACCCGAAATCAGGCGCGCCAGGCTTAACTCCCGCCGCGGTTACGGACGGTACACCTTCACGTTCTTAAAGCCCTGCTCATGCAGATACAACGCCTGCAACCGACTCATCACGCCGCGATCGCAGTACAGCAACCAGGTTCTGCTCTGATCGAGATCGCCGAACTGGGTGCTCAGCTTATAGAACGGCAGCGATTTCACTTCCACGCCGGTCAGCGCCAGCGGATTGTCGTCCTGCTCATCAATCGAACGGATATCCAGTACCACATCGTTGCCGCTGAATGACGCCACGGTTTCCACTTCCACCACTTCTTCTTCCGTCTGCTCCGCAATTTCACGGATATCGACGTTGCTGGCTTCCTGCACCACGCGCTGCAGAATGTCGAAATCGAAGTTCTGCTCTTCGGCTTCGATCTTCGCCTTCACCGCTTTCACCGTGGGGCTTTTCGAAATCACGCCGCAGTACTCCGGCATGGTGCGGGCAAAGTCTTCGGTGCCGATCTGACGCGCAATATTGATGATGTGCTCTTTATCGTGCGAGATCAGCGGGCGCAGAATCAGCGTGTCGGACGCGTTATCAATCAAACGCAGGTTAGTCAGCGTCTGGCTGGAGACCTGGCCCAGCGCCTCACCGGTTACCAGCGCCTGTACGCCGTAACGCTCAGCCACCATCGATGCCGCACGTACCATCATGCGCTTCAGCACCACGCCCATCTGGCCGTCATCAACTTTTTCCAGAATCTCGCCCACCACCGGCTCAAAATTGATGGCGACAAAACGCACGCGATGTGAACGGCCAAAACGCTGCCACAGATAGTGCGCCACCTGACGCACGCCGATTTCATGCGCCGCGCCGCCAAGGTTAAAGAAGCAGTAGTGCACGCGACAGCCGCGGCGCATCAGCATATAGCTGGAGACGCCGGAGTCAAAGCCGCCGGAAATCAGCGACAGCACATCTTCCTGGGTGCCGATCGGGAAGCCGCCCAGGCCTTCATAGCGGCCGGTAATCAGCAGCAGGCGATCGTCTTCAATCTCCAGATTCACCGTCACATCCGGGTGATTCAGCTGCACGCGCGCGCTTTCAATGTGCTGATTGAGACCGCCGCCGACGTAGCGCTCCACATCCTGCGAGCTAAAGCTGTGCTTGCCGCGACGCTTCACGCGCACGCAGAAGCTCTTGCCTTCCAGCCGCTCGCGGTTGAGCGCCAGCGTCTGCTCGAAGATATCGTGCATGTCGCTATAGGCGCGGTCTTCGACTGCCAGCACATGGTGGATACCGGGAATGCGCGTCAGCTCTTCCGTGACGGTGGCACGCAGCGCTTCCTTCTTCGCGCGCACTTCGATGTGATCCCAGTGGCGCACCACGGCGATCTCTTCGTCGAGGGTGCGCAGGGTATTACGGATGTTACCGGTCAGAATTTTGATAAAGCGCAGGCGCACCGACTGACTTTTGATGGTGATTTCAGGGAAGAGCTTGATGATAAACTTCATGGCGACACAGCTTCGTTGGGCAAATAAGTGCTAAAATCATCAACACTTAGCTGGTAAAATCATATAATTGCGGGTTGGCATCAGCCACCGCATCCGAGGCGCGCAAGTATATCACCTTTGTTAGGTGACTGCTGTAAGCAACCTTCGCCGCATTGATTATTTTGCTAATCAATGCCCGTCGGCTACCATGACCGATTGCAACATAATGTCCCAACCTGTGAGTCGACACTGATTATGCCGAAAAAAGCCGAAGCGCCCGTGAGTTTTGAAAACGCACTGCAGCAGCTGGAACAGATTGTCAGCCGTCTGGAGAGTGGCGAACTGCCGCTGGAAGAGGCGCTGAATGAATTCGAGCGCGGCGTACAGCTGGCACGCAGCGGCCAGCAAACCCTGCAGGCGGCGGAACAGCGCGTGCAGATTCTGCTGAGCGACGACAAAGACGCCCCGCTCACCCCTTTCACGCCGGAAAATGAGTAATGGATTTCGTGCAACTGCAGCGCGCCTACCATGAGCGCGTGAACCAGGCGTTGACGCGCTTAATAGATCCACTTCCTTTTCAGAGTTCTCCTCTGGTGAACGCCATGCAATATGGGGCACTATTAGGCGGTAAGCGCCTGCGCCCGTTTCTGGTGTATGCCACTGGCGAGATGCTGCGCGCCGAGGCGGCCAGCCTGGATGCCCCCGCCGCAGCGGTGGAGTGCATTCACGCTTACTCATTGATTCATGATGACCTGCCGGCGATGGACGACGATGCGTTACGTCGCGGGCAGCCAACCTGCCATATCAAATATGGCGAAGACACGGCGATTCTGGCCGGCGATGCCCTGCAAACCCTGGCGTTTACCATTCTTGCGGACCAGCCGATGCCCGGCGTAAGCCCGCAGGATCGCATTGCCATGATTTCCGAACTGGCGCAGGCCAGCGGCGTGGCCGGCATGTGCGGTGGCCAGGCGCTGGATTTAGCCGCCGAAGGCCAATCCGTGGACCTGAACCAGCTGGAGCAGATCCATCGCCATAAAACCGGCGCGCTGATCCGCGCCGCCGTGCGTCTCGGCGCCCTCACTGCGGGTGCCGCGGGCCGCGATGCGCTGCCGCAGCTGGATATCTACGCCAACGCCATCGGACTGGCGTTTCAGGTGCAGGATGACATCCTTGATGTGGTCGGCGATACCGCCGTTCTGGGCAAAACCCAGGGAGCCGATCAGGCGCTGGGGAAAAGTACTTACCCGGCGCTGCTGGGACTGGATAACGCGCGGGCCAAAGCGCAGGATCTCTATCGCGAAGCACTGGGCGCGCTGGAGGTGCTGGCGGCACAGTCGTATGACACGTCCGCTCTGCAGGCGCTGGCCAGCTTTATAATTGAACGCGATAAATAACTTATATAATGAGTCTCTGATGAGTTTTGATATTGCAAAATACCCGACACTGGCGTTAGCAGGCACGGTTCAGGAATTACGTTTACTGCCTAAAGAAAAACTTCCGGACCTGTGCGACGAGCTGCGTCAGTATCTGCTGGACAGCGTGAGCCGCTCGTCCGGCCACTTTGCTTCGGGTCTGGGCGTCGTCGAGCTGACCGTCGCGTTGCATTATGTGTACAACACCCCGTTTGATCATCTGGTGTGGGACGTCGGCCATCAGGCCTATCCGCACAAGATTCTGACCGGCCGCCGCGACCGTATCGGCACTATCCGCCAGAAAAATGGCCTGCACCCGTTCCCGTGGCGCGGCGAAAGCGAATATGACGTGCTGAGCGTGGGCCACTCGTCGACGTCCATCAGTGCCGGTCTCGGCATGGCCGTGGCCGCCGAACGCGAAGGCAAAGGTCGCCGTACCGCCTGTATCATTGGCGACGGCGCGATTACCGCGGGCATGGCGTTTGAAGCCATGAACCACGCCGGTGATATCAAGCCGGACATGCTGGTGATCCTCAACGACAACGAGATGTCGATCTCTGAGAACGTGGGTGCGCTGAACAATCGCCTGGCGCAGATTCTCTCGGGAAAAACCTATTCACGCCTGCGCGAAGGCGGCAAACGCGTGCTGGGCGGCCTGCCGCCGATCAAAGAGCTGGTGAAGCGCACTGAAGAGCACCTGAAAGGCATGGTGGTGCCGGGCACGCTGTTTGAGGAGCTGGGCTTTAACTATATCGGTCCGGTCGACGGTCACGATGTGCTGACGCTGGTCAGTACGCTGAAGAATATGCGCGATCTGAAAGGGCCGCAGTTCCTGCACATCATGACCAAAAAGGGCAAGGGCTACGCGCCGGCGGAAGAAGATCCGATTACCTGGCACGCGGTGCCAAAATTCGATCCGGCCAGCGGCTCGCTGCCGAAAAGCGCGCCGGGCCTGCCGAGCTACTCGAAAATTTTTGGTAACTGGCTGAGCGAGATGGCCGCCGACGATGCGCGGCTGATGGCCGTGACGCCGGCCATGCGCGAAGGCTCCGGCATGGTGAGCTACTCGCGTGATTATCCGCAGCAGTATTTTGACGTGGCGATCGCCGAGCAGCATGCGGTGACGTTTGCCGCAGGCATGGCCATCGGCGGTTATAAGCCGGTGGTGGCGATTTACTCCACCTTCCTGCAGCGCGCCTACGACCAGGTGATTCACGACGTGGCAATTCAGCAATTGCCGGTACTGTTTGCTATCGATCGCGGCGGTATCGTGGGTGCCGACGGCCAGACGCACCAGGGGGCGTTTGATATCGCCTATCTGCGCTGCGTGCCGGGCATGGTGATCATGACGCCAAGCGATGAAAACGAGTGCCGGCAGATGCTTTACACCGGCTACCACTATCAGGATGGCCCGAGCGCGGTGCGCTATCCGCGCGGCACCGGCACCGGCGCCACGCTGGAACCGCTGGCCAGCCTGCCGCTTGGCAAAGGGGTCATCCGGCGTCGCGGCGAGCAGCTGGCCATCCTCAACTTTGGTACTCTGCTGCCGGAAGCGCAGGCCGCCGCCGACGCGCTCAACGCCACGCTGGTCGACATGCGCTTTGTTAAGCCGCTGGATGAAGCCCTGATTAGCGAACTGGCGGCCAGCCACGACGCGCTGATTACGCTGGAAGAAGGCGCGATCAAAGGCGGTGCCGGCAGCGGCGTCAATGAATACGTGATGGCGAAACGCCTGCGCGTGCCGGTGCTTAACCTCGGCCTGCCGGATGAGTTCATTCCGCAGGGGACGCAGGAAGAAGTGCGTCAGGATTATCAGCTGGACGCCGCAGGCATCCAGCAGCAAATCGCCGCCTGGCTGGCGCAGTAACCGCCCTTCCCCGCTCCTGCTGCTATGCTTGAGGGTAAAACCCCACGCATAAGAGCAGGAGCCCTTCATGAAAACCGTTCGTTTAGGCCAGACCGATCTGCAGGTTTCACGTCTCTGTTTAGGCTGTATGACCTATGGCGATCCGCTGCGCGGTAACCACGCCTGGACGCTGCCGGAAGAGAGCAGCCGACCGCTGATTAAGCAGGCGCTGGACGCGGGCATTAACTTCTTCGACACCGCTAACAGCTACTCCGACGGCAGCAGTGAGGAGATCCTCGGCCGCGCGCTCAAAGATTATGCGCAGCGCGATCGGGTGGTGGTGGCGACCAAAGTCTACTTTCCGCTGAGCAACCTGTCGCAGGGGCTGTCGCGCACCAATATTCTGCAGTCGATTGATGACAGCCTGACGCGGCTTGGCATGGAGTATGTCGATCTGCTGCAGATTCATCGCTGGGATTACGCCACGCCGATTGAAGAGACGCTGGAAGCGCTCGATCAGGTAGTGCGGTCAGGCAAAGCGCGTTACATCGGGGCTTCCTCGATGCATGCCACACAGTTTGCGCAGGCGCTGCAGTTACAGCAGCAGCATGGCTGGGCGAGTTTTGTCAGTATGCAGGATCAGTACAACCTGATTCAGCGCGAAGAAGAGAAAGAGATGCATCCGCTGTGCCAGCGCGAAGGCATCGCGGTGCTGCCGTGGAGCCCGCTGGCGCGCGGTAAGCTGACGCGTCCGTGGGGAGAAACCACTGCGCGTTCGGTGTCGGATAACGTGATGGAAAAACTCTATACCGGCACCGAAGAGAATGACGCGGCCATTGCGCAACGGCTGGCAACGGTGGCTGCGGACAAAGGCGTAACGCGCGCGCAGGTGGCGCTGGCGTGGCTGCTGCATAAGCCGGTGGTTACCGCGCCGATTATTGGTGCCTCGCGCGAGCAGCAGTTTGCCGAGCTGGTGAAAGCCGTCGACGTGGAGCTGAGTTCAACCGATATCGCCGAGCTGGAGAGCGTCTACCAACCGCATCCGGTGGTGGGATTCGAGTAACGGTCCAGTCAGGTCGCCTTCAGGGCGACCTGATGTCACAGGCAGCGCATACATGGCGACCTGCCTGTGGTCTACGCATTCCTGGCGATCTGCCTGCGGCAACGCATTCATGGCAACGCTTTCTGTAGGGTGCGCATTCATGCGCACCTGGAACATTAAAGCACCAGCCCCAGCCCATACAAAATCGCCGCTGAAATGACCCCGGCGATAATGTCATCGACCATAATGCCCATGCCGCCGTGCACGTTACGGTCGAACCAGCGAATCGGCCACGGCTTCCACATGTCAAAAATACGGAAAATCACAAAGCCGGCCAGCACCCATTGCCAGCTCATCGCCGGTATCGCCATCAGCGTAATCCACATGCCGATGAACTCATCCCACACGATGCTGCCATGGTCGTGCACGCCCATATCACGCGCGGTGCGGTGACACAGGTAGACACCCACGCTGATGCCAATCAGCACCAGCAGCGAATACAGCTGCAGCGGCAGCAGCGTCATCAGCCACCAGAAGGGAATGGCGGCAATTGAACCGGCGGTGCCGGGCATAATCGGGCTCAGGCCGCTGCCAAAACCGGTCGCCAGCAGGTGCCACGGATTGGCCATGCGCAGACGGCCTTTGGCCACATCTTTATTTAGCGTCAAAGTGATCAAATCCCTTGTGATGGAAACTGCGCGGCTTGCCGTTCTCCAGCAGCGTCAGCCCTTCTGCTTCCGGCGCGATCTGGCCGATGCAGGTATACGCCACGCCAAGATGGCCCAGCGCCACATCCAGTGCACCACGATTGACTTCCGGCACGGTAAAGCACAGCTCATAATCTTCACCCCCGCTCAGCGCCCAGCGCAGCACCTGTTCCGGCTCGAAGTGATCGCGCAACGCAGCCGACAGCGGCAGCGCATCCAGATTGATGCGGGCACCGACGCGGCTGGCGGTGAGAATATGGCCGAGATCGGAGATCAGGCCATCGGACAGATCGATGGCTGATGTCGCCAGATTGCGCAGCGCCTGGCCCTGCAGCACGCGTGGCATCGGGCGCAGATGGCGCTTGATCAGCACTTCATGCACCGCCGGATCGTTCAGGCGATGATGGTGCTGCAGCAGCGACAGGCCAGCAGCGCTGTCGCCCAGCGTGCCGGTGACAAAAATCCAGTCACCCGGTTTAGCCCCGGCGCGCTTCAGCGCACGGCCGGCCGGCACCAGGCCATGAATGCCCAGCGTCAGGCTGAGCGGCCCGCGCGTGGTATCGCCGCCGATCAGCTGCATATCGTAATAATCCAGCAGCTCAAACAGGCTGTCGCTGAACGCGGCCAGCCAGGGTTCATCTACCTCAGGCAACGTCAACGCCAGCGTTAACCATGCCGGATCGGCGCCCATCGCCGCCAGGTCGCTCAGGTTAACCGCCAGCGCTTTGTAGCCGAGATCGGCCGGATGGATATCACGTAAGAAATGCACGCCCGCCACCAGCGTATCGGTGCTGATGGCCAGCGTCTGTTTTTCCGGCACGTTAAGTAACGCGCAGTCGTCACCAATTCCCTTCTCCACATCGCGGCGGGAGCTGGTGACGCGGTTAAAATAACGTGCGATCAGTTCGAATTCACCACAGGACATAAGTCAGGTCTCAATGAAAAAAGGCCGGTGAGCCGGCCTTTTGCACTTATTTTTTGTTCGGTCGAATTTGCGGAGCGGCTTTATCCAGCACGCCGTTAACAAATTTATGGCTGTCTTCAGCACCAAACACTTTAGCCAGTTCGATACCTTCGTTGATCGCCACTTTGTACGGCACATCGTCACGCTTGCTCAGTTCATAGAGCGAAATGCGCAGGATGGCTTTTTCTACCTGGCCCAGCTCTTCCAGCTGGCGCGACAGGTAAGGCTTCATCAGGCCGTCCAGGAACGCGCTGTTGGTCGCCACACCGGCCAGCAGTTCGCGGAAATAGCTAATATCGACGTCTTTGACGTCTTGTTCCGCCAGAAACTGGTATTCCACATCGGCAATGTCGTTGTTAGACAACTGCCAGGAGTAAAGCGCCTGGACAGCGCACTCACGGGCGCGACGACGAGCAGCAGGTTTCACAAAATTCCCCTTACAAAAATCAGGCTTTGATGGCTTTCAATACGTTAATCATTTCAAGTGCGGTCAGGGCCGCTTCGGCGCCTTTGTTACCCGCTTTGGTGCCGGCGCGTTCAATCGCCTGCTCGATGTTTTCGGTGGTCAGGACGCCGAAGGTCACCGGAATTTCGCTGTTCATCGCTACGTGAGCGATGCCGGAGCTGGCTTCACCCGCCACGTATTCGAAGTGTGCGGTACCGCCACGGATCACCGTGCCCAGTGCAACGATCGCGTCGTGCTTGCCGGTTTTCGCCAGGGCGCGTGCCGCCAGCGGCAGCTCGTAAGCGCCCGGTACCCAGACCACGGTGATGTTTTCCGCTTTGACCTGGCCAATACGCTTCAGCGCGTCAACCGCACCGTCCAGCAGGCTGTCATTGATGAAATTGTTAAAACGCGCGATTACGATGGCAATATTGGCATCAGGCGTGGCAACAGCAGCTTCGATAACTTTCATACATATCCTTTGGGTGTTTGTTTTATGGCCCCGCAGAAGGGGGCGGATTCTATCATACTCTTCGGCAACGCGCTCAGGCTTTTCCGTGCATGCTCAGCGTGGTGTCAGGGTCAGCCGTAAATCGTCGCCGACCTGACGCACGTCGCTAAAATTCAGCGCTGGCGCATCGGCCAGCGTTTCCAGTCCCGGCAGCGCACACAGGCCGCGCGCGGCATTACCCAGCAGTTTCGGCGCCAGATAAACGATCAGTTCATCCACCAGGCCGGCCTGCAGCAGCGCACCGGCCAGACCGGCACCGGCCTCAACCCACACGCTGTTGATCTGACGCTGACCGAGCAGCATCATCATCGCCACCAGATCGAGCTGCTCACCGCGCGGCGGCACCTCAATCTGACTCACGCCCGGCGGCCAGCTTTGTGCATCAGCCTCCGTGCGCATCAGCCAGGTTTCGCCGGGCTGGGCGATCAAACGATGCTGTGGCGTCACGCGCTGCTGGCTGTCGATCACCACCCGCACCGGCTGACGCAGCTGGCTCTCATCCAGCTGCTGGCGCACGGTCTCGCTCAGTTCATCCCAGCGCACCGTCAGCGACGGATTGTCCGCCAGCACGGTGGCGCTGGTGGTAAGAATAGCTGAACTGCGGGCACGTAAACGTTGCACATCGCGCCTTGCCGCTGCGGAAGTGATCCACTGGCTTTCGCCACTGGCCATGGCGGTACGACCATCCAGCGAGGCGCCCAGTTTGAGCTGAATCCACGGAAAACCGGTACGCATGCGTTTGAGAAAACCGCGATTGAGCGCTTCCGCTTCATTCATCATGAGGCCGTGACTCACGTCGATGCCCGCCTGCTGTAAACGATACAAGCCGCGCCCGGCCACCTGCGGATTAGGATCCTGCATCGCCGCGACCACCCGGCTGACGCCGGCGGCAATCAGCGCATCGCAGCACGGCGGCGTCCGACCGTGATGGCTGCAGGGTTCCAGCGTGACATACGCGGTCGCACCGCGTGCGTGGTCACCCGCCATGCGCAGCGCGTGCACTTCCGCGTGCGGTTCACCGGCGCGCTGATGCCAGCCTTCGCCCACGATCGTGCCGTCGCGCACGATAACGCAGCCGACGTTAGGATTTGGGGTGGTGGTATATTGTCCGCGCCGCGCCAGTTCCAGCGCGCGCGCCATGTAGTGCGCATCGGTCATGGATTAATCCTGTAAGCGGGCGATCTCTTCGCCAAAATCACGAATATCTTCAAAACTGCGGTACACCGATGCGAAACGAATATAAGCAACTTTATCCAGCTTCTTCAGCTCTTCCATCACCAGGTTACCAATCAGCTTGCTGGGAATTTCACGTTCGCCGGTGGCGCGCAACTGGGTTTTGATGTGATTGACCGCATTGTCGACGGCATCCGCGCTCACCGGACGCTTCTCCAGCGCCTTCATCATGCCGCTGGCCAGCTTATCTTCGTTAAAGGGTTCGCGCACGTCGTTGCTTTTCACCACGCGCGGCATTACCAGCTCGGCCACTTCAAAGGTGGTAAAACGCTCATGGCACACCAGGCACTGGCGGCGGCGGCGCACTGAGGAGCCTTCACTAACCAGACGTGAATCAATCACTTTGGTGTCCACAGCGGAGCAGAATGGGCAATGCATGACGTTTCCTGTCGCGAGAATTGGGGGCAGATAGTGTAGCGCGTTCCCGGTTGCAACAAAATACAGGGCGCAGAATCGCCACCTGGCTCACAGCGACGCCTGACGGTTACAGCAAACCGTGAAAAGTTACTAAGCTTAGAGAGCCAATCCGGCTTAATGACAGGAGGATGTATGGGTTTATTCAATTTCGTCAAAGAAGCGGGTGAAAAACTGTGGGATGCGGTGTCAGGCGGCGATGACCAGAGCAAAAAGCTGCAGGAGCACATTAATCAACTCGGCCTGCCCGACAGCGATAAAGTGAAAGTCGATGTCCAGGGCGATACCGTGAAGGTCAGCGGTGACGGTATCTCGCAGGAGTTGAAAGAGAAGATTTTGGTGGCGGCGGGTAACGTGGCCGGCATCACCAAAGTGGAAGATAACGTCACCACCAGTGACAGCGCCACGCAGGCCGAATTCTACACGGTGAAAAAAGGCGATACCCTGAGCGCTATCTCGAAGCAGGTGTACGGCACGCCGAACGAATACAACAAGATCTTTGAGGCGAACAAGCCAATGCTGACGCATCCTGATAAGATCTATCCCGGCCAGGTTTTACGTATCCCTAAATAACCGGAAGGACATTGCATGACGTTCAGGATGATTTGGGTGCCGGCAGCGCTTGCTGCGCTGGTGCTCAGTGGTTGCAGCTCCCCCCCCGCTTCACCTCAGGTCAAAGCGCTGCATCAGGAAGTGAGCCAGCTCAACCAGCAGATGCGCAAACTGACCAGTCAGGCCAGCGCGCTGGAGATTCAGGGGCAGCTCAATAGCCAGTCGACGCAGGGCGCATGGTTACTCCCGCAGGCGAATACGCCGGTAGAGCTGCAGACGCAGCTGGGTAAACTGCGCCTGTCGCTGTCGCACGTTGAGGGGGAAGCCAGCGGCAGCCGCGCTAACCTGAATATCCGTGCAACCGATGATAAGCCGGTGCCGGCGCTCAGCGCCCGCGTGGTATGGGGCGAAATGGATCCCGCCAGCGGCAAGCCGCTGAACGCCGACAGCCTGAGCCAGACCATTACCGTGCCCGCCAGTCTGATGCCGCGCAGTTCGGTCAGCGTACCGCTGCGGCTCAGCGGGCTGGCACCGGGTCAGCTCGGCTACGTGCGCGTGCATGATGTGCAGGCGGTGATGGACGCCAGCGGCGCGGTTGTCGCAGGCCAGTAATTCTGGCGTCAGGCATAAAAAAAACGGGCTGCACTCAGGCAGCCCGTTTCATTTCTCCGGCACAATTACGGCAGAATCGAAGGCTGATCGGCGCCCTCTTTCTCCACTTTCTGCACCAGCATGTGTTCACGCTTCATGCCCAGCTTCAGCGCCAGCGCGGACGACACGTAGATCGACGAAACGGTACCGATGGTGACACCGATCAGCATGGTCAGCGAGAAGCCTTTCAGCAGCGCGCCACCAAAGATGAACAGGATCAGGATCATCGCCAGCGTGGTGATCGAGGTGATCAACGTACGGCTCAGCGTCTGGGTCAGCGACACGTTAGTGATGTCGTAAGAAGAACCGCGACGGATTTTGCGGAAGTTCTCACGAATACGGTCGGAAACCACGATCTTATCGTTGAGCGAGTAACCAATCACCGACATCAGCGACGCCACAATCGTCAGATCGATCTCAATGTGGAACAGCGACAGAATGCCGCAGGTGATGATCACGTCGTGCGCCAGCGCCAGCACGGTGCCCAGCGCCAGACGCCACTCAAAGCGAAAGCCGATGTAGATCAGAATCGCAATCAGCGCCGACAGCAGCGCCATCGCCCCGGCCTGCGCCAGATCGCTGCCCACGCTCGGGCCCACGAACTCAATTCGCTTCACGGTCGCGTTCTGCTGCGTCGTCTGATTGATCGAGGCAACCACTTTGTTGCCCAGCTCCTGGCCTGCATTGCCGGTGGTCGGTGGCATACGCACCATCACATCACGGCTGCTGCCAAAGTTCTGTACCAGCGGCTCCTCAAAGCCTGCCTTCACCAGCCCGTCACGCAGCGCATCCAGATCCGCCGGCTTCTCGAGGTTGATCTCAATCACCGTCCCGCCGGTGAAATCGAGCCCCCAGTTAAAGCCGCGCACACCGATAATGGCGATGGACGCCACAATCAGCAGGCCGGAGATGATAAAGGCCAGCGTGTCCCAGCGCATAAAGTCGACGACTTTACGCCCATGGTTCAGCTGTTCAATACTATATTCCTGTGCCACAACGCACTCCTCAGATAGACAGCTTATTGATGCGTTTGCCGCCGTACACCAGGTTAACGATGGCACGGGTGCCGACGATAGCGGTGAACATGGAAGTCGCGATACCGATAGCCGTGGTAATCGCAAACCCTTTGATCGAGCCGGTACCGACCGCATAAAGAATGATGACTTTAATCAGCGTGGTGACGTTGGCGTCGACGATACTGGAGAAGGCGCCTTTATAGCCTTCATGAATCGCCTGCTGTACCGAGCGTCCGTTACGCAGTTCTTCTTTAATACGTTCGTTAATCAACACGTTAGCATCCACCGCCACCGCCAGCGTCAGCACGATACCGGCAATGCCCGGCATGGTGAGCGTGGCGCCCGGTAACAGTGACATGATGCCGACAATCAGCACCAGGTTGCACAGCAGTGCGCTGGTCGCAATCAGACCAAACTTCTTGTAGAACACCACCATAAAGATGATGGAGGCGATCAGACCCCACAGACAGGCTTCGAGACCCTGCGTGATGTTCTGCTGGCCCATGGTTGGACCGATGGTCCGCTCTTCCACAATCTGGATTGGCGCAATCAGCGCACCGGCACGCAGCAGCAGCGACAGCTGACGCGCTTCGTTCGGGTTGCTGATACCGGTAATTCGGAAGCTGTTGCCGAGGCGCGACTGAATGTTCGCCACGTTAATCACTTCTTCCTGCTTCACCAGAATCGCACGACCGTTCGCATCTTTCTTACCGCTGTCCTTATACTCCACAAACAGGGTCGCCATCGGCTTGCCAATGTTGTCCTTGGTGAAGTTGGACATGATGTTACCGCCGGCACCATCAAGCGAGATATTCACCTGCGGCTGGTTGTACTCATCCATGCTGGACGTCGAGTCGGTGATGTGATCACCGGTGAGAATCACGCGCTTGTACAGCACCACCGGCTGACCTTCACGCGTCTTTTTCACTTCCGAGTCACCCGGCACGCGGCCGCTGGCGGCAGCGCTCGGATCCACCGAGGTGTTGACCAGGCGGAACTCCAGCGTTGCGGTAGCACCCAGAATCTCTTTAGCACGCGCGGTATCCTGGATACCCGGCAGCTCAACCACGATGCGGTCAGCGCCCTGACGCTGTACCAGCGGCTCAGCTACACCCAGCTGGTTCACACGGTTACGCAGGATGTTAATGTTCTGCTGCACCGCATATTCGCGCGCTTCACTCAGACGCGCATCGGTCATCACCGCACGCAGCGTGTCGCTGCCAGCGCTGGTGATCACCAGGTCGCGATGGCGCGGCGTCAGATAGCTGATGGCCGCATCACGGCTGGCGCCGTCGCGGAAGCGTATTTCGGTGCCGTAGTTAGCGATTTTGCTAACGTTGGTGTAAGGGATATTTTTTTCGCGCAGATCGCTGCGCAGGCCATCAGCATTCTGCTCCTGCAGCTTGCCGAGGGCAGTATCCATGTCGACTTCCATCAGGAAGTGCACGCCGCCGCGCAGATCGAGGCCGAGTTTCATCGGTTCAGCGGCCAGCATGGTCAGCCAGCGCGGTGTGGCAGGGGCCAGGTTGAGCGCCACGACGAAATCTTCGCCCAGCGCATTGGTGATGGCTTCACGCGCGCGCAGCTGAATATCCGTGTTAGCGAAACGGGCCAGAATGGCACCATTTTCCAGCGCGAGGGATTTGCTCTGGATATTGTCTTGTTTTAATACGGTCTGGATCTGATCCAACGTTTGCTCACTGGCGGCGCCACCGCGCGCACCAGTGATCTGAACGGCCGGATCCTCACCATAAAGGTTAGGAAGCGCATACAGCAGGCCGACGAGAATCACGACGACCAGCATGATGTACTTCCACAAAGGATAACGGTTTAACACGGCAGTTCCCTTCGGGAAGAATAAATTACAGCGCCTTCATTGTACCTTTCGGCAGAACGGCGGCCACGAAATCACGTTTAATCACTACTTCAGTGGTGTCGTTCAGGGCGATAGCGATGTAGCCGGTTTCAGCCACTTTCGTTACGCGTCCCACCAGGCCACCGTTGGTCAGCACTTCATCACCTTTAGAGATGGAATCCATCAGCTTTTTGTGATCTTTGGCGCGCTTCTGCTGTGGACGCAGGATCATGAAGTAGAAAATCAGACCAAAAACCACCAGCATGATCACCAGAGAATACGGACTTCCCTGAGACGGAGCGCCAGCTGCGGCCACGGCGTCAGAAATGAAAAAGCTCATTAAATTTCCCTCATTGATAGAATTATCAGACGTTTAACGGTGGAACCGCTTTGCCCGTCCGTTGGTAGAACTCGCTAACAAAGTGCTCTAATTTACCCTCTTCGATGGCCTGGCGTAAACCCGCCATCAGACGCTGGTAATAGCGCAGATTGTGGATGGTGTTCAGACGTGCGCCCAGTATTTCGTTACAGCGATCAAGATGATGCAAGTAGGCACGCGTGTAATTGCGACAGGTGTAACAATCACACTCCGCATCCAGCGGCGCGGTGTCATCTTTGTATTTCGCATTGCGGATTTTCACCACGCCATCGGTGACGAACAGATGGCCATTGCGCGCGTTACGCGTTGGCATAACACAGTCAAACATATCGATACCGCGGCGAACGCCTTCCACCAGATCTTCCGGTTTGCCGACGCCCATCAAATAACGCGGTTTGTCTTGCGGAATTTGCGGACAGACGTGTTCCAGGATGCGGTGCATGTCCTCTTTCGGTTCACCCACCGCCAGGCCGCCCACAGCGTACCCATCAAAGCCGATCTCTACCAGACCTTTAACCGAGACATCACGTAAATCTTCGTAAACCCCGCCCTGAATAATGCCAAATAGCGCATTTTTGTTACCGAGCGCGTCAAAGCGGTCGCGGCTGCGCTGCGCCCAGCGCAGTGACATCTCCATCGAGCGTTTAGCGTAATCCCAGTCCGCCGGATACGGCGTACATTCGTCGAAGATCATCACAATGTCGGAGCCGAGATCGTACTGAATCTCCATCGATTTTTCCGGGTCGAGGAAAATCGGGTCGCCGTTGATCGGGTTGCGGAAATGCACGCCGGCTTCGGTGATTTTACGGATATCGCCGAGGCTGAATACCTGGAAGCCGCCGGAGTCGGTCAGGATCGGTCCCTGCCAGTGCATGAAATCGTGCAGGTCGCCGTGCAGTTTCATGATCTCCTGCCCCGGGCGTAGCCACAGGTGGAAGGTGTTACCCAGCAGGATCTGCGCGCCGGTCTCTTTCACTTCTTCCGGCGTCATGCCTTTGACAGTGCCGTAGGTGCCGACCGGCATAAACGCCGGGGTTTCCACGACGCCGCGATCAAAGACCAGACGGCCACGGCGCGCGCGCCCGTCGGTGGTATCTAATTCAAATTTCACATTGACCTCTTTCGATAATCAGAGAAACAGTCTGATTACTCAGCCACCAACGATTTCGTCGGGAGCCTGTGGATTACGGGTGATGTACATCGCATCCCCGTAGCTAAAGAAACGGTACTGCTCCGCCACCGCGCTCTGATAAGCCGCCATGGTGTGTTGATAACCGGCAAACGCCGAGACCAGCATAATCAGCGTCGATTCCGGCAGGTGGAAGTTGGTGATTAGCGCATCAATCACCTGGTAGTGATAGCCCGGATAGATAAAGATCTGCGTGTCATCGAAAAACGGCGCGATCAGCCCATCCTGGCAGGCCTGCGCTGCGCTCTCCAGCGATCGCACTGAGGTGGTGCCCACCGCCACCACTTTGTTACCGCGCGCTTTGCACGCCAGCACCGCGTCCACCACGTCCTGCGGCACTTCGGCATATTCAGAGTGCATGATGTGATCGTTGATGTTCTCTACGCGCACCGGCTGGAAGGTGCCAGCGCCGACGTGCAGCGTCACAAACGCCATCTCCACGCCTTTTGCCTTCAGCGCCGCCAGCAGCGGCTCATCGAAGTGCAGACCGGCGGTCGGCGCTGCCACCGCGCCGGGGCGCGCGCTGTAGACCGTCTGGTACAGCTCGCGGTCAGCTTCCTCATCCGGACGATCGATGTACGGCGGCAGCGGCATATGGCCGACGCTGTTCAGGATATCCAGCACCGCGCGATCGTCCGCAAACTCAATTTCGAACAGCGCATCGTGGCGCGCCACCATGGTGGCTTTGACGCTTTCGTCGTCGCCCAGCAGTAATTCGGCACCCGGCTTCGGCGCTTTGGAGGCGCGCACGTGCGCCAGCACACGTTTGTCATCCAGCATGCGCTCAACCAGCATCTCAATTTTGCCGCCGCTGGCTTTACGGCCATAGACGCGCGCCGGGATCACCCGGGTATTATTGAACACCAGCAGATCGCCCGGATTGAGCTTATCCAGCACATCAGTAAACACGCCATGGTTCAGCGCCCCGCTCGGGCCATCCAGCGACAGCAGACGACATCCGCTGCGCTGCGCCTGCGGATAGTGGGCGATCAAAGATTCCGGTAATTCAAAGGCAAAATCGGCTACACGCATGCATCACTTCTTCAGGACTCAAAAAACAGGCGGCATAGTTTAGCGGAAAAGTGGGCAATTCTGAACAACTGGCTGCGCCGGTGTGATTCTGCCTATAATGCGCCATGAACTTTCTTGCTCACCTTCACCTTGCAACCCTGGCCGACAGCTCACTGCTGGGTAATCTGCTGGCCGACTTCGTGCGCGGCAACGTTGAGGCGCAGTGGCCGCAGCCGGTGGTGGCCGGTATTGCCCTGCACCGGCGCATTGATGTGCTGACCGATAACCTGCCGGAAGTGCGCAGCGCGCGTCAGCTGTTCCGCGCCGAAACGCGCCGCGTGGCGCCAATTACCCTCGACGTGATCTGGGACCACTTCCTGGCGCGCCACTGGGATCAGCTGCATCCGGCGCAGTCGCTGTCCGCCTTTAGCGCTGCCGCCGAGCGCGACATTGTGCCGCAACTGCCCGGCACGCCGGGCGATTTTATCGAGCTCAACGCGGTAATGTGGCGCGAACGCTGGTTTGAACACTATGCTGACCCGGCGCGGCTGGCGCGCGTGCTAAGCGGCATGGCGCATCGCCGGCCACGGCTGGCGGCGCTGCGCGACTCCTATCAGGATTTTGTTGACCACTATACCCAGCTCGAACCGCTGTTTTTCCAGTTCTATCCACGCCTGATGGCCGCCGCGCGCGCCCGGCAGCTGTGAAGCACAATTTGCCGCTGCCCCGCATTGCCTCCCCTTGCCAGCCGCAGCCATCTGCGGCTTAATGAAGCCTTGCTTAACTTTTGTTAAGCCAGTCACACAGCCATGGCGCTTTATCCGGCGTGGTTCGCCACGTCGATTGCCAGTGAATGATAAGAGGGAAAAATGTCATCAGCTACGCTAACCGAATTAGATGCTCGTTATCACTATGCCTGTGAGGTGGCGAAAACTGCCGCCAGCCGCGCGCTGGCGTGGTATCAGCAGCGCCATCAGCTGGTGGTGGAGCACAAGAAGGATTTGCAGGATGTGGTCAGCGAGGCGGATCGCAACGTTGAGCTGCTGGTAAAACACCTGATTCATGAGCGTTTTCCTGACGATGCAGTGCTGGGTGAAGAGAGCGGTGGTGACGTCAGCGGCGCGCGCTTTATCTGGGTCATCGATCCGATTGACGGCACCAGCAGCTTTATTAACGGCCTGCACAACTGGTGCGTCTCGCTGGCGATTGTCTGCGACAATCAGCCGGTGATTGGCGTAGTCAGCGATCCTAATCATCAGGAAACCTTCCACGCCTGCCGCGGCAAAGGTGCCTGGGTGAATGACAAGCGCATTCAGGCACACAGCGCGCAGCGGCTCGACCAGGGGCTGCTGGGCCTTAGCAGCTCGAACAGCCAGCCGATTGAACCGCTGACCACCTTTATCAGCCAGCTGCTGGCGCAGGGCGGCATGTTTATCCGCAACGGTTCCGGTGCGCTGATGAGCGCCTGGGCGGCCGCCGGCCGGCTGATTGGCTATTACGAAGCGCACATGAATCCGTGGGATGGCCTGCCTGGCATTGTGCTGATGCGCGAAGCGGGCGGCGTCACCAACGATTATCTCAGCCACCATGGCCTGCAACAGGGTAATCCGGTGCTGCTGGCCAACGCGGTGCTCTATCCGCAGCTCAAAGCGCTGCTGCCGGCACAGCCAACGTTATGACACGTCTGCTGCTGAGCGCGCTGCTGGCTTTGCTGGCGCTCACCGCGCAGGCGCAGCCGCGCTACCAGCTGGAAAAAGTGGTAGAGATCAGCCGTCACGGCGTGCGTCCTCCCACCGCAGGTAACCGCACGGAAATCGAAGCCGCCACCCAGCGCGCCTGGCCGCGCTGGCGCAGCGCCGACGGCGAACTCACCGCACACGGTTATGCAGCGGTAGTGAATAAAGGTCGCTGGCAGGGTGAACACTATCGCCAGCTCGGCCTGCTGCGCGCCGGCTGTCCCGATGCCGGGCAAATCTACGTGCGTGCCAGTCCGCTGCAGCGCACCCGTGCCACGGCGCAGGCGCTGCTGCAGGGCGCCTTTCCTGGCTGCGATGTGGCAGTTCATCACGTCGCGGGGACGGTCGATCCGCTATTTCAGAGCGAAAAACTGCCGTTCGGCCAAACTGATGCTGCCACGGAGCGGGCAGCGGTCGCGGCGCGCGCCGGCGATCTCGCCGCACTGCAGCAGCGTTTACAGACCGCCGTGCAGCAGCTCAGGCAGGCGGTATGCGCGGCAGATTGCCCGTTCTTCGATCGCCCCTGGCAGCTGAAGCAGAGTAAAAGCGGCCATACCTACGTGCAGGGTCTCAGCGTGCTGGCCAGCATGGCCGAAACCTTACGGCTCGGCTGGAGCGAAAATCTGCCGTTCAGCCAGCTGGCGTGGGGCAACATCACCCGGGCGCAGCAGATTAGCGCCCTGCTGCCGCTGCTGACCGCCAATTACGATCTGAGTAATGATGTGCCGTATATCGCGCAAAAGCGTGCGTCGATTCTGCTGGACGCGGTGGTGCGCAACCTGCAGGACGATGCGGCGACGCCCTCCACCCGCTGGCTGCTGCTGGTGGCACACGATACTAATATCGCCATGCTGCGCACGCTGATCGGCTTCAGCTGGCAACTGCCCGGCTACGCGCGCGGTAATATTCCGCCCGGCAGCAGCCTGGTGTTTGAGCGCTGGCGCGATAACCAGACGCAGACGCTGCTGCTGCGCGTCTATTTTCAGGCGCAAAGTCTCGATGCCCTGCGCCAGCTGACGCCGATCGATGAGCAACATCCGCTGCTGCGCCAGGAGTGGCATCAGCAAAACTGTCGCCAGACGGCGGTGGGCACGCTGTGTCCTTATCAATCGACGCTTGAGCACTGGCGCACCGCCATTGATCAGCGCGCGGTAATCCCCGTGGACTATCCCTGACGCCAGCCGCCGGGTTAAGCCAGACAGATTACGCCGGCTTATTCCTGCAGCGAAATTACAGCAATAAACTGCAAGCTGGTGGGCACGGTTATCTGAGACTTTTCTTTTTTTTCCCTTAAAAGCGTTAGCGCTGTAAAACTGCGATATGCTGCACGGGTCAATCATCCCTTAGTAATACCTTTCTCTTTTTACATTTTTCGGCGACAGGATGCGCCGAGCTATTTTTACCCGCAGTAATAAAATCGCAAATTAACATTGAATAACTGGGATCCTGTTATGTCTGTACCTGTCTCGCTGCGCTATCGTCCGGATATCGATGGTCTGCGCGCTGTCGCCATTATATTGGTTGTGCTGTTCCACTGCGGCATCAGCGCCGTGCCGGGTGGCTTTATTGGCGTCGATATATTTTTCGTTATTTCCGGCTTTTTAATTGGTGGTATTATCAGTAAAGAAATTACCGCCGGCACCTTCTCGTTTTATCAGTTTTATTTACGCCGCATCCGGCGTATTGCGCCCGCACTGTTTTTTATGCTGATGGTATTGCTGCTGCTCGGTTATCTGCTGTTATCACCGCTGGAATTAAGCCAGCTGGCAAAATACAGCATGGCGGTGTTTCTCTCGGTGCCCAATATGCTGTTACTGAAGAGTGGCGACTATTTCAGTGCGGATGCCGATCTCAATCCGCTCCTGATGACCTGGTCGCTGGGCATTGAGGAGCAGTTCTATATCGTGCTGCCGTTTATTCTGCTGCTGGCCGTGCGGCTGCGGCGCACAATGACCGGCGTGGTGCTACTGCTCAGCCTGCTGTCGCTGGCCGGCTGCCTGTGGTTAACTCCCCTCTCCAGCACTCAGGCGTTTTATCTGCTGCCAACCCGCGCCTGGGAGCTGGGTGCCGGCGTGCTGCTGGCGCTGTGGCAACCCCGCCCCGTCACCGGCCGGCTGGCCAGCCTCTGTCATCTTGCTGGCTGGCTGCTGATCATCGGCGCCACGCTGTTACTCAGCCATAGCGATCGCTTCCCTGGCTGGCTGGCGCTGCTGCCGGTGCTGGCGGCCTGTCTGATGATCGGTGCACGCAGCCCGCTCAATCAGCGGCTGCTGGAGAACGCGCCGATGCGCTTCATCGGTAAAATTTCCTACTCGTGGTATCTGTGGCACTGGCCACTGCTCAGTCTGGCGCGCATCTGCAGCGATCGGCCGCTCAGCATCTGGCAGGCGCTGAGCATCTGTGCCGTGGCGCTGCTCATCGCCTGGCTCTCCTGGCGCTTCGTCGAACAGCCATTCCGTCGGGCGCGCAGCGGTACGCGCTGGCTGATCCCCGGCTACTGCGCCTCGTCGCTGCTGGCAGCCGGTGCCATGGTGCTGCTGTGGCAGAGCGGTGGCCTGAAATCGCGCGTCAGTGAAGCGGTGATGCTTGGCGACGAATGGAAAGTCGCCGCCCAGCGCGATCCCTGCCTGCTGGATTACGGCGCCACGCGGCCCGCCCGCGATGCGCAGTGCCAGCCGCAGAATGACACACCGGCGATAGCGCTGATCGGCGACAGCCATGCCGCCGCGCTGGCGGCCAACGTCGCCGATTACGCCCGGCGGCAGCAGAAACCGCTGTTTCAGCTGACCAAAGCCTCCTGCCCTTTCCTGCTTGACGCCACGCGCGCGATGCCGCAAAAACCGCAGCATGCACAGCAGTGCCTCGATTTTAATCAGCGGGTTTTGCCGATCATCCTGAGCGATAAAATAGACGAAGTGGTGATTAGCGCGTTCTGGGCGGCGGGACTCAGTGCGCAGCCGGGCAGCGGATTCCGCAGTCTCCGCGATCCGGCGCAGGACAATCTGCAGGCGCTGAAAAGCGGGCTGGATACCGTGGTGGCGCAACTGCTGGCGGCAGGGAAAAAGATCACCCTGATTGACGATGTGCCGACCATCACGCTCGATCCGCTGCGCTACAGCCATAACCGCAATATGCCGCTGCGCCGCAGCCTGAATAGCTGGCTCAGCGCGCAGGATGGCGCGGCGCTGGCGGCGGAACGCACGCAGCAGTTGCAGATGCCAAACGCATCGGTGGCAGAGCTGTTAAAGGATTATCAGCAGCATGGCGTGCGCGTGTTGTCACTGCAGGAGACGTTGTGTAATGCGCAGGGGTGTCTGGTCACTCATCAGGGCATGCCGCTCTGGTACGACAACAATCACCTGAATCCGTACGGCGGAGAGATGGCGCTGGGGAAAAACTGGTAATGCACCACGGGCGAAGTCTCGCTTCGCCCGTGGTAAAGCTTCTTACGCTTTACGTTTCTTCGCCAGCGGCCACGCCAGCAGCAGCAGAACAATCCACGCAAACCCGACGTACAGCGAGATACGCGTATCCGGGAAGTAGCCAATCAGCGCGATGATAAAAGCAAGGAACAGCACCCCCACCCACGCCGTAGCGCTGCCGCCCGGCAGAGCAAACTGCAGCTTACCGGCCTGCTCTTTGCCGATTTTGTGGCGGAACGCGATCTGCGACAGCAGAATCATAATCCACACCCACACGGTGGCAAACGTCGCCAGCGAGGCAATCACCAGGAACACTTTTTCCGGCATCAGATAGTTGAGGTACACCGCCACCAGCATGGCAAGCATCATCACCAGCACCGTGACCCACGGAATGCCGCGATTCGACACCTTCATAAACATCTTCGGCGCATGTCCCTGCTGCGCCATACCGTGCAGCATGCGGCCGACGCCAAACACATCGCTGTTAATCGCCGACAGCGAGGCAGTCAGCACCACAAAGTTCAGAATGGAGGCGGCGGCGGCGATACCGAGGTGCTGGAAAGTCAGCACGAACGGGCTGCCTGCGGTACCGACCTGGTTCCAGGGATAGATCGACATGATCACAAACAGCGTGCCGACATAGAACACCAGAATGCGCAGCGGTACGGAGTTGATGGCGCGCGGGATCGATTTCGCCGGATCTTTAGCTTCGCCGGCGGTGATGCCAATGATCTCAATGCCGCCGTAGGCGAACATCACCATCTGCAGCGACAGCAGCATGCCGACGATACCGTGGGCAAAGAAGCCGCCGTTGGTCCACAGGTTATGGATGCCGGTCGGCTGACCGCCGTTGCCGATGCCCCAGAAAATCATGCCGAAACCGGCCACGATCATGATGATGATGGTGGCAACTTTGAAGAAGGAGAACCAGAACTCCACTTCGCCAAACACCTTCACGCTCATCAGGTTGATGGCGCCGATGATCAGCACCACCGACAGCACCCAAATCCAGTGCGGCACCTCCGGGAACCACACGCCCATGTAGATACCAAAAGCCGTGACGTCGGCGATCGCCACAATCAGGATTTCAAAGCAGTACGTCCAGCCGGTGATATAGCCCGCCAGCGGTCCGAGGTAATCCTGCGCGTAGCGTGAAAACGAGCTGGCCTGCGGATTGTTAACCGACATCTCGCCCAGCGCGCGCATGATGATATACGCCACGGCGCCGCCGATGATGTAGGCCAGCAGTACGCTGGGGCCTGCCATTTTGATGGCATCTGCCGAGCCGTAAAACAGCCCGGTGCCGATCGCCGATCCCAGCGCCATAAAACGGATGTGGCGCGTGCTCAGTCCGCGTTTGAGCTTATTGGTTTCTTGCATAACAAACAGTACCTGTGGAAATGAAAAAACCACGGGCAAGCCCGTGGTCGGAATTAACAGCGATGTCGCTTACTGGTGAACGGCAACCTGCTCACGCCCTTTCACCCGGTCAACCACCGCAGCAATCACCAGCATCGCCAGCGACGGCGGCAGCCAGGAGAGACCCTGATCGGCCAGCGGCAGATGCTGGCTAAACAGCGGCAGCGCATCTTTAAAGCTGGTGGTTTTGATGGCGTCGACGATACCAAACAGCAGGCTGATCAGCATGGTTGGCGCGATGATGCGCGTGCTGCGATTCCACCAGCTCAGGGTAAAGCTCAGTACCACCAGTACGATGCACGGCGGATAGATAGCCGTCAGCACCGGAATCGAAATCTGAATCAGGTGGCTGAGACCGAGGTTCGACACCAGCATGGCGAACAGGCCGAGAATAAACACCAGCGCTTTATACGACAACGGCAGGTATTGCGCAAAGAATTCTGCGCAGGCGCAGGTCAGGCCCACCGCCGTAACCATACAGGCGACGAAAATCAGTGCGGCGAGGAAGACGCTGCCCATGCCGCCGAAGGTCTGCTGCACGTAAGCATGCAGAATCGCCGCGCCGTTGGCGTTCTGATCGACAATCGCGCCGCTGCCGGAGCCCAGCTTGAACAGGCTGAGGTACACCAGCGTCAGACCGACACCGGCGATCACGCCGGCCAGCATGGTATAGCGCGTCAGCAGTTTGCTGTCTTCCACGCCACGTGAACGCGCCGCATTAACGATGACAATACCGAACACCAGCGCGCCGAGCGTATCCATGGTCAGATAGCCGTTCACGAAACCGCTGGAGAAGGCTGCGCGCTGGTAGTCGGCGGTGGCCGGCGAAATGCCGCCAGCCGGCCACAGCAGCGCCGCGACGCCCAGAATGGTCAGCGCGACAATTTTCAGCGGTGCGAGGAAGTGGCCGACGGTGTCCAGCAGCTTGCCCGGATAGAGCGAAATGCCAATCACCAGCGCAAAGTACACCAGGCTATAGATAAACAGCGGCAGCGGGCCGTCGCCGGTCAGCGGCGCAATCCCGACTTCAAATGAAACGGTCGCGGTGCGCGGCGTGGCAAACAGCGGGCCGACGGCGAGATAGCACACGGTGGCGAGCAGCAGACCGGCCGCTTTACCAATCGGTGAGCTGAGCGCATCAATACCGCCGCCGACGCGCGCCAGCGCGATCACGGTCATCACCGGCAAACCAACCGCGGTGATCAGGAAGCCGAAGGCGGCAATCCAGACATGTTCACCAGACTGAATACCGACCATAGGCGGGAAAATGATGTTTCCTGCGCCAACGAACAGGGCAAAGGTCATGAAGCCCAGCGCCAGGATGTCCCTGGAGGTTAAACGATGTGTCATAAACTTCTGTACTGCCTGTAGCTGATGTTGCGGTGGAAGTTGGGTTTGTGTTGTCCCCTGGATGCGCGAAAACAATGGCTTAACTGGCTTGACCAGTGCGTTATGCGGGCCGAATCGGTACAGCGCAGGTGATTTAAACTGCTTTTCTTCTGTTCACAGAGGGATGAATCGACAACGGCGCAAATTAAAACGTTTATAGCGAAGAAAGGCAATACGGGATCGGAAAACCAGAAGGATATAACAGGAAAGCGTCAGAATGCAGTGGATAAGCAGGAAATAGTCGGAAAACACCTGAGATGATTTGCTTAAAGTTTCTGCAAAGCGGGCGATCTCCTTGCAGAAACCGCCGCAGGGATGCACAAAAGGCGCGCTTTACGCGCCTGTTTGCACAACTTTACAGCATCACCACACCTGTTGTGCGATGTCGACAACCAGACGAATCTTCTGCCACTGCTGCGCTTCGGTCAGGCTGTTGCCCTCTTCCGTTGACGCAAAGCCACACTGCGGGCTGAGGCAAATCTGGTCGAGGCTGACAAACTGCGCCGCTTCCTGCAGGCGCGCCTTCACCTGTGCAGCGTCTTCCAGCTCGCCGGTTTTGGTGGTGATCAGCCCTAATACCACCTGCTGATGACCCGGTTTGATGAAACGCAGCGGCTCAAAGCCACCGGAGCGCTCATTATCGTACTCGAGGAAAAACGCGTCGATATTCACGCTGCCAAACAGAATTTCCGCCACCGGCTCGTAGCCACCTTCCGAGATCCAGGTCGAGCGGAAGTTACCGCGACACACGTGCAGGCCGACGGTGAGATCCGCCGGTTTATCTTCCAGCGCGCGATTCAGCACCTGCGCATAAATGTGCGCCAGCTGTTGCGGATCTTCACCGCGCTCGCGGATTTGCTGCTGCTGATCGCCTGAACACAGGTACGCCCACACGGTGTCATCCAGCTGCAGATAGCGGCAGCCAGCGTCGTAAAACGCCTTGATCGCCTCCTTGTAAGTCTGTGCCAGATCGGCGAAGTACTGCTCCAGATCCGGATACACCGTGGCATCAATCACTTTACGGCCGCCGCGGAAGTGCAGCACGCTCGGGCTGGGAATGGTCATTTTCGCCACCGCATCGCCGGCCACGCTTTGCAGGAAGCGGAAATGGTCCAGCATCGGATGCTGCGGGTTAAAAGCGACTTTGCCGGTGACCTTCACGCCGTGCGCTTTGGTCTGCACGCCGTTGAACTGAATGCCCTGATCGGCCTCGAACAGCTCGACGCCGTGCAGATGGCCAAAGAAATCAAAGTGCCACCAGGCGCGGCGGAATTCACCGTCGGTCACTACCTGCAGACCGCTGGCGCGCTGCTGCTCCACCACCTGGCGAATCGCATCGTCTTCTACCTGACGCAGCTGGTCGGCGCTGAGGGTGCCACTGGCGAACTGCTCGCGTGCCTGCTTAATGGCAGCGGGACGCAGAAAACTGCCGACGGTATCGGCGCGGAACGGGGCGGTGTTGCGTTGCATATTCACTCCTGCACTGGCGCATAATTGCGTCAGGGTATAATTGCGTATGGTTATTTTTGGCCATCTGGATGGCTATATGTCCATAAGAGTGACATGCCGCCCTGCCGGCGGCAATAGAAGAAAATTCAGGGGACGTGAAAAAAATTCATGATCGGTCAGCGTGAATTAGTTTTGCGCAATCGCCGCGCGCGCCTGCGCGATCTGGCTGTCGGACAGCGGCAGGTAGCCGGCCTCCGTTACGCGGCGCTGGCCCTGCGCAGAGAGCACCTGCTGCAGAAAGGCGGCGACCAGCGGCGGCAGCGGTTTACCGGGCGCCTTGTTAACGTAAATATACAGCGGGCGCGACCACGGATAACGGCCGCTGCGGATCGATTCGGCATCCGGCATAACGCTGTCGCCGCTGGCGGTGACGATCGGCAGGGTTTTTACGCCGCTCAGGTGAAAGCCAAAACTGGCATAGCCGATGCTGTTCGGCGTGCTGGCAACCGCCTGCACCACCGCCGCCGAGCCGGGAAACTCCGCGACGTCAGCGCGGAAATCGCCGCGACACAGCGCCTGCTGCTTGAAGAAGCCCCAGGTGCCGGAAGCGGAGTTACGGCCAAAGCGCTGGATACTGCGCGTTGCCCAGTTCGCCGTATGCAGGCCAACATCGCCCCAGCGCTGTGGCACCTGCTGTGCGCCGCACAGCCGGGTCACGGAGAACAGCGCATCCAGCTGCGGCTGACTGATGGACGGCAGCGGATTGTCCTGATTAACCACCACCACCAGCGCATCCATCGCCACCGGCACCGCCAGCGGTGCATAACCATAGCGCGCGATAAACAGCTGACGCTCATCCACCTGCATCGGCCGGCTCATGGCGCCAAGCTGAGCGGCCCCTGCGGCCAGCGCGGTCGGCGCCGTCGACGATCCCGCCGCCTGCACCTGCACGTTGACACCCGGCGACTGACGGCTGAAATCTTCGCCCCACAGCGTCATCAGATAGCCCAGCGTGTCCGAGCCGACGCTGCTCAGGTTGCCGGTCAGCATGCCCTGCTGAGCCGTCGCCAGCAGCGGGCACAGTAATAAAAGAGAGAGCAGCAGCGATTTCATCACAGAGTCCGGTGGCGTTTACTGCGCCACATTCTCGCGGATTCCGTTCGCCACAATCAAGCGCGGTGGCAGCACGAAGCGGAAGCAGGTTTCCTGATGCGGCACGCTGCTGATCTCCAGCCGCGTGGTGTGGTGGCCGAGCGCGTGCTTAACAATGGCCAGCCCCAGCCCGCTGCCGCCGGTGGCGCGCGAGCGCGCTTTATCCACGCGGTAGAAGCGTTCGGTCAGGCGCGGCAGATGCTCCTCGCTGATGCCGGGCCCGTTGTCGCACACTTTAAATTCGGCGCCCTGTTTGGTGCGCAACCAGCTGATGTCGATGCGCGTGCCATCCGGCGTGTGGTTCACCGCGTTATACACCAGATTGGAAATCGCACTGCGCAGCTGTTCATCATTGCCGAACACCTTCAGGTGCGGATCAGTGTGGAAATGGATGCTGTGCCGGCCCTGGCTGAGGGTTTCTGCCTCGCGTTGCAACAGCAGCAGCATGGTCGGCACATCCACCGTCTCTTTCAGGTCAATGGCGGGAGCCGCTTCGATGCGTGACAGCGTCAGCAACTGCTTCACCAGGCTGTCCATGCGTCGCGTTTGCTCCTGCATGGTACTGAGGGCCTTGCTGCGGGTGCGCTCGTTCATCCCGGCATCGTCCATCATCTCCAGATAGCCCTGCAGCACCGTCAGCGGGGTACGCAGTTCATGGCTGACGTTGGCGAAGAAGTTACGCCGCGCTCCTTCCAGCTGGTGCATCTGGGTGACGTCACGCGCCACCATCAGCCACTGACCTTCGCTGTAAGGCATGACGCGGAATTCCATATGATGCTGATTATTCAGCACCAGCGTCAGCGGCTTGTTGAAGTCGCGCTGGCGGATATAGCGGGAGAATTCAGGGTAGCGCAGCAGGTTGAGGATATTCTGGCCGTTATCTTCCGGCCAGCGCAGCCCGAGATGCTGCTGGGCCAGACCGTTACACCAGAAAATGGTGCCCTCTTCGGTGGTGAGTACCACCGCGTCCGGCAGCGACTCGGCCCCGCTGCGAAAGCGTTTGATCAGATTGCCCAGCTCGCGCCGGCGGCGGCGATTGCGCAACTGCATTTGATACAGGCCGTAAAACAGCGGTTCCCAGCTGCCGCGCCCGGTGGGCGGCGTCATTGAACGATCAATCCACAGCCAGTGCGACAGCCGCATCAGATTTTTGAAGTGCCAGAACAGCACGCCGCACACGGCCAGTAACAGCCACCATGGCAGATAGCCAACCAGCAGACCCAGCACCAGCGCAGGCAGACACACCAGCGCCAGCTCGGTCAGTAATCTCTTCCAGGAGAGTCGTTCCAGCACGGTAAAAGACTCCGTTTAGTAGCGGGCAGAGAAACGATACCCTGTTCCGCGAACGGTTTGTACCATGCGATCGTGGCCGGAAACTTCCAGTGCTTTACGTAAACGACGGATATGCACATCCACGGTGCGGTCTTCCACATACACGTTAGTGCCCCATACGTGATTCAGCAGCTGTTCGCGGCTGTATACGCGCTCCGGATGCGTCATAAAGAAGTGCAGCAGTTTGTATTCGGTCGGCCCCATTTCCAGCGGCGTGGTTTCGGACATCACGCGATGCGAGGAGGGATCGAGGCTCAGCCCCTGCATCTCAATCACCTCTTCCACCGCCATCGGTGAGATGCGGCGCATCACGGCTTTAATGCGCGCCATCAGCTCTTTGGGCGAGAACGGCTTGGTGATGTAATCATCGGCGCCCACTTCCAGCCCGCGCACGCGATCTTCCTCTTCGCCGCGCGCCGTCAGCATCATCACCGGAATATCACGCGTCATGGCTTCACGCTTTAAATGTTTGATGAACTGAATGCCGCTGCCGCCGGGTAACATCCAGTCCAGCAGAATCAGATCTGGCCAGGGTTCGATCAGCTTGCCAATCGCGCTGTCATAGTCCTCAGCCTCAATCGGCTGGTAATCGTTTTGTTCCAGCACGAAACATAACATTTCACGGATGGGAGCTTCGTCTTCCACAACCAAAATGCGCTTAGCCATTATTACTCCTGCGATTGTGACGGCATGTCACGGGGGTTTGCGGCGCCATTATGCGTCAGTTTTGTGACACTTTTATGAAAAACCCACCTCATGATAATCAGATAAAAAGCGCAATTGTGACAACCGGTTTCGCTTTTTTTTCATTGCGTTGTTAAGCGGTTATACTGCCGCTTTGCGATAGCAGGCACGGAGCATTCATGCGCATTATTCACACCGCTGACTGGCATCTCGGTCAGTTCTTTTACAGCAAAAGCCGCGCCGCCGAGCACCAGCAATTCCTCGACTGGCTGCTGGCCGCGATTGTGCAGCATCAGGTGGATGCGCTGATCGTCGCTGGCGACCTGTTTGATACCGGTTCGCCGCCCAGCTACGCGCGCGAACTGTTTAACCGTTTCGTGGTGGCGCTGCAGCCCAGCGGCTGCCAGCTGATTGTGCTGGCCGGCAACCATGATTCGGTCGCCACGCTGAATGAATCGCGCGAGCTGCTGGCCTGCCTCAATACCCGCGTCATTACCAGCGCCACGCCCGGCGGCGAGCAGCAGGTGCTGACGCTGCAACAGCACGACGGCACGCCGGGGGCGCTGCTGTGCGCCATTCCCTATCTGCGTCCGCGCGATATTCTGCGCAGCCAGGCGGGTCAGTCCGGACGCGATAAGCAGCTGTCGCTGCTGCAGGCGATTGAGCAGCACTATCAGCACTGTTATGCCGCCGCCGTGGCGCAGCGCGAAGCCATGGGCAGTACGCTGCCGATCATCGCCACCGGGCATCTCACTACTGTGGGCGTCAGCAAGAGCGATTCAGTGCGTGATATCTACATCGGCACGCTGGACGCCTTTCCGGCGCAGGCCTTCCCGCCTGCCGACTACATTGCGCTGGGCCACATCCATCGTGCGCAGCGCATCGCCGACAGCGATCACATCCGCTACAGCGGTTCGCCGATTGCGCTCAGTTTTGATGAACTGGGGCGTGAGAAAAGCGTATTCCTGCTGGAATTTAGCACCCGGCTGGAGTCCGTCACACCGCTGGTTATTCCGTCATTCCAGCCGATGCAGATGTTAAAAGGCGCCATGGCGGAGATTGAACAGCAGCTGACCGCGTTTCACACCTATGAAGGCGATCTGCCGGTGTGGCTGGATATCGAAATCACCACTCAGGAGTACCTGAGCGATCTGCAGCGCCGCATCGAACAGCTTACCGACGCGCTGCCGGTTGAGGTGCTGCTGGTGCGCCGCAGCCGCGATCAGCGTCAGCGCAGTCTGGCACGGCTGGAGAACGAAACCCTGAGCGAACTGAAAGTTGAAGAGGTATTTGCCCGCCGGCTGGCGCTGGAGGAACAGCTGGAGGATGAACAGCGCGCGCAGTTAACGCAGCTGTTTCGCAGCACGCTGGCGACGCTGGAGGATCCGGGCGCATGAAAATTCTGACGCTGCGTTTTAAAAACCTCAACGCGCTGCGCGGCGAGTGGTTTATCGATTTCCGCCGCGAGCCGTTTGCCAGCAACGGGCTGTTCGCCATCACCGGCGCCACCGGCGCGGGTAAAACCACGCTGCTGGATGCCATCTGTCTGGCGCTCTATCACCAGACGCCGCGCCTTGGTGGCCTGTCGCAGAGCGAAAATCAGCTGATGACGCGTGACACCGCTGAGTGCCTCGCCGAAGTGGAGTTTGAGATCAAAGGTGAAGCCTGGCGCGCCTTCTGGAGCCAGAACCGCGCGCGCGGCCTGGCGGAAGGTAAACTGCAGGCGCCGCGCGTCGAACTGGCGCGCGTGGCGGACAACCAGATCGTCGCCGATAAAGTCGGTGACAAGCTCAAAGCCATCGAAACCTTGTCCGGTCTCGATTTTGCCCGCTTCACCCGTTCGATGATGCTGTCGCAGGGGCAGTTTGCCGCCTTCCTCAATGCCAAACCCGGCGAGCGCGCCGAGCTGCTGGAGGAGCTGACCGGCACCGAAATCTACGGCCACATCTCGATGCAGATCTACGAGCGCTGGCGCACGGCGCGCGCGGCACTCGACACGCTGCGCGCCCGCGCCGGTGCGGTGCAGTTGCTCGATGACGCCCGCCGCGCCGAACTGGCGCAGCAGCTGGAGCAGCTGACCCGCACCGAACAGGATCTGAGCGAGCAGCTGGCGCAGGCCCAGCAGCAGCAGCAGTGGCTGACGCAGCAGCAGCAGCTCCACGCGGAGCAGCAGCAGGCGCAGCAGGCGTTGCAGACTGCCGCCAGCGCCTGGCAGCAGGCGGAAGGCGATCGCCAGCGGCTGGCGCGTGCCGAACCGGCGGAGAAACTGCGTGACAAACTGCAGCAGCGCGAGCAGCTGCAGCGCGACCAGCAGGCACTGACGCAGCAGGCGCAGCAGTTACAGCAGCAACAGCAGCAGGCGCAAGTCGCGCTGCAGCAGGGCGAAAGTCACTATCAGGCCGCACAGCAGGCGCGTGAACGCGCGCTGGCCGACCAGCAGCAGCTGGAAACGCTGCTGGTCGAGCAGGTGATTCCGCTCGACCAGCAGATCGCCAGCCGTGCACAGCAGCTTGAGCAGCAGCAGGCACAGCTGAACGCGCAGCAAAAAGCGCTGCAGCTCAGTCAGCAGGCGCTGGAACAGCATCAGCAGGAGAGTGAACGCTTACAACAGCAGCTGGCGCAGCAGCAGGCGTTGCGTGAAAGTGAAGCCGCCGTTGCTCACTGGGGCGGCGAGCTGGCGCGCTGGCAGGCTGAACTCGCCCGCATTGAAGAGCGCGAGCAGACGCTGACGCAGCTCAGCGCGCAGCGGCAACAGCAGCAAAATCAGCTGGAACAGCAGCAGCAGGCGCTGCAGGCGCGCGAGCAGGCGGCACAGCCGCTGCAACAGGCAGAAACCGCGGCGCAGCAGCAGCGTCAGCAGACGGAGCAGGTGCTGACTTCGCTCGAAGCGGAGATCGCCAGCCCGGCGCTGCGTGCGGCGCTGGCACAGCATCAGCAGCAGCGCGGCATCCGCCAGCAGCTCAGCCTGCTGGCGGCTCAGTGGCAAACGATCCAGCCGCAGCGCCAGCAGCGCCAGCTTAAACTGCAGCAATTACAGCAGCATGCTGCGCAGGAAGCGCTGGCGTTGCAGCAGCTGCGCGAGGAGTTCAAGCGCGAGCATCAGACGCTGCTGGATGTGCGTCGCCTGTGCGAGCTGGAGCGCACGATTATTCAGCTGGCCGACGAGCGG